>NZ_BAAHAF010000083.1:0-37227 GCF_054777815.1 Angustibacter speluncae
CGGGGACGGGCGACGCGTCGCCGTCGTCGGCAGCGGGGTCGCCGGCCTGGTCGCGGCCTGGGCGGCCGTGACGGCGGTGGCGGCCGCGCTGGCCGCCGACCGGGCCGTGGTGGGGGCGCGCCAGGTGTGGGTGCTGGCGCCGGCCGCGCTCGTCGTGGTCGCCGCGCTGGCGGTGACGAGCCCTGTGCCGCAACCGGTCCCGCTGCTGGTGCCGGTGGTGGTGCTGGGCCTGCTGCTGCTCGTGCTCGACCCGCTGCTGCTCCGCACCGGGGAGGGCTGGCGGTCGCTTCTCGCCGGCGTCCCGCTCGCGGTGGTGGCCGTGGTGGCGGGCGCTGTCGCGTCGTCGGCGCTCGCCGACGGCGGACGCCCCCCGGTCGACCTGCGCGCCGACCTGGCGGTGCCGGTCACGCCGCGGCAGCCGGTGAACCCGTTGTCGCTGTATGCCGCCAGCCAGACCAACCCGCCGCGCACCGTCGCGGTGGTCACCGGCGGCCAGGTCCCCGACCGGTTCCCGATGGTCTCGCTCGACGAGTTCGACGGTTCGGGCTGGACGGCCGATGCCACCTACCAGCGGGCGGGTCGCGACCTGCCCCCGGGACCGGTCGCGGGTCGCACGGCGTCGACGACCACCACCTTCGAGGTGCTGGCGCCCGACCTGCTCGACTGGCTGCCCAGCCCGGGGCGTCCGACGCGGGTGTCGGTCTCCGGCCTCGGCGTCGACCCCGCCGACGGCGACGTCGCGGTCCCGCTCGGCGCGCAGCTGCCTCCCGTCGTCACGGTCACGGGCGTGCGGCCCGACCCGGACGACGACGTGCTGCTCGACGCCGGCCCCGGCACCGACCTGCCCGACCTCGCCCACGTCGTCGGAGCCGACGCCCCGCTGCTCGCCGAGCTGGTCGAGCAGGCCCGCAGCCGCCCCGACGGGTTCGCCCGCGCGGCCCAGGTGCAGGCGGCGCTGCGCGACCCGAACCGCTTCGCCCGCACCGAGCCCGACGACGAGGCGGGGCTGCCGACGGGCAACGGGCTGGTGCAGGTCGAGCGGCTGCTCGAGACCGGTGCCGGCTCCCCCGAGCAGTACGCCAGCGCGCTGGCGCTGGCGTCGAGGCTGCTCGGCGTCGACAGCCGGGTGGTGGTGGGGTACCTGGTGCCGGACCGGCCCGGTGCCCAGGACGACGTCGAGCTGTCCTCGCGCGACCTGCACGTGTGGACCGAGGTGCGGCTCGAGGACGTCGGGTGGGTGCCGCTCGAGGCGACCCCGGGAGCCGGACGCGCCGCGGTCCCCGTCCCCGAGCCGGTCCCCGCCCCGGGTGGCGGTGACGACACCGGGGCCGCGCCGGGCACGGACGACGAGGCTCCGGGCCGGGACGAGGACGACCCCGCCGCGCAGGCGGCCGGGTCCTCCTCGGGCGCGCTCGTCGGCACGCTGGTCGCGGGTGGGGCGTTCGTGCTGCTCGTCCTGCTGAGCCCGCCGGTGCTGAAGGGGTGGCGCCGCCGCCGCCGTCGCGCGGCCCCACCCGACCGCGCCGTCGCCGGCGTCTGGGACGAGGCGCTGGACCGCCTCACCGAGCAGCGCGCGCTGCCCCGTCGCCCGTCCGCCGGCGCGCGGGTGCCCGAGGACGTCGTCGTGCTCGTCGGCGCCCCCGCCCTCGGCGACCTCGCCACCCGGGCCCAGCGGGCCCGCTTCAGCGGCCGCGCGACCGACCCCGAGGAGGTCGACCGCGCCTGGGCCGAGCTGGTCGCCTTCGAGCGCGGGCTCGCGTCGGGACGCCCGTGGTGGCGCCGCCTGCGCGACCGCTTCGACCCCGGCCCGCTGCTGCGACGCTGAGGCCACCGACGAGACGAGGACGACGACAGTGCACCTGCCTACAGAGTTCAGCGACGTTCCCAAGCGGCACAGGGACGTCGCGTTCCTCGCCGCGAAGCGCGCACGTCTGCGCGAGGAGCACGTGCGTCCGGTCAACGACTTCGTTGATGTCATCCGTGACGAGATCGCGGTGGAGCGAGGTGTGGCTCCCGCCACCGTCAACGTGCCCTACATCGACCCGGACAGCGGCGGGGTCGCAGCACGTGTCCTCCTGGTCCTCGAGTCGCCAGCCGGACCCGCCGCACTGGGATCGGGCATGTTGTCGGCCGACAACGACGACGAGACCGCGAAGAATGTGTGGCACGCGTACCGCGCGTCCGGACTGTCGCGGACCGCGGGGCTGCACTGGAACGCCGTCCCCTGGTATGTCGGAACCGAGAAGCGGAACGCCCCGGTGACTACCGCCGACGTGACACGGGGCCGGGAGTTTCTCGTCCGCCTGCTGGATCTCGCAACCGAGGTCCGGGTCGTCATCGCCTTGGGCAAGAGGGCGCAAGCCGGTCTGGGACCACTGTCCTCGACGCTTGAGGACCGCCGTATACATCTCCTGCACTGCATCCACCCGGGTCCGCAGAACTACAACTCCCCCAGCCGAGACGCGCGCGCGAAGGTGCACGAGACCTTCCGCGCAGCTCGGGAGCTCTTGGGCTGAGCGGGCGTCAGCACCCGGGCAGGCGCGGGACCTCGACGACCTGCTCGGTGCCGAGGGGGCTGGTCCACCGGTGCGCGACGACCCGCCCCCGCCGGTCGAGGACCGTGCGGGAGCGCCACAGGCCGACGGTCTTGTACCGGTGGCACCTTCGGGAGCGGGGCGTGAGGTTCGTGGTCGACGTCGGGCCCCGCGGCCAGGGCTCGTCGTGGTCGAGGTCGCACCGGACGGACGCGACGCCGCACCCGGGGAACGTGCACCGGGGGTCGCGGGCCCGGACCTCGTCGACGACGGCGGCCGCCGGCACGTAGCCGGGCGCCTGGGTGACGTGCGCGGTGCGGGCCGCCTCCCGCCGCGCCGCGCCCACCAGCAGCTCGCGCGTCCAGCCGCCGTCGGGGGTGCGCACCCGCAGCGTGCGGACCAGCCGGCCGTCGCCGTCGGCCAGCAGCAGCACGGTGGCGGTGCCCGCCTCGACGAGCGAGTCGGCGAGGAAGCGGGCGGTGCCGGCGTCGGTCCAGGTCAGCGCTTCTCCACCGGAGCCGCACCGCGCCTGCGCGGCGCTCGAGCGGGCGGGGCCGTCGTCGAGCAGGGCGTCGGCGTGCAGCACGACCCCGAGCTCGCGACGTACCGGTCGGTGGGGAACCCGCACCGGGCCGGACCCACCGAGCACGCACCCGGCCAGCACGTCGACGGACGCCTGGTCGCGGGTACGGCCGGCGAGCTCCTCGTCGTCCATCCGCGCCGAGGCGACCACCAGCGCGTCGGCGACCGCGAGCACGACCTCGGTGGGTCCGGTGACGGTGAGGGTCGCGAGCGCGGGCTCGTCCGGGTGCACGCGGGCCCATACGTGGGTCGCCGCGCGCACCTGCTCCTCGAGCTCCTCGCGTCGGCGGGTGACGACCTCGGCCACCACCGTGCGGACGCGGTCGGCGAAGGTGCGCCCGACGCAGTCCTCCCAAGGCGTCGCGCCGCGGATCTGCTCGACCACCCGGGCGTCGACGGCGCGCTGCGCGACCTCGTCGAGCCCGTCGACCGCGCGGACGACGACCTGCACGCGGCGGTCGTCGACCCTGCCCAGCCGCAGCGCCTCGGCCGTGCCGGTGAGCGTCGTCGCGAGCAGGTCGGCCGTCCGCACCCGGCCCGCCGCCTCGTGCAGGGTCAGCCCGAGCGCGGCGGCCAGCTCGCGGCCGGCCAGGTCGTCGAGGTCGGGCTCGGCGCAGACCACGTTGCCGGTGACCGAGCGCCGCGACACCAGGGCTGTGCCGAGCCGCCACCGGTTCACCGACCGCGAGTGCTGTGCGAGGCGGCGGACGTCGACGTACCCGGCGTGGTCGGCCCGGGCGCGCTCGAGGGCACGCCGGCGCAGCGAGGCGACCAGCCGCCCCTCCCGCGCCTTCGCGTACCCCACCGCCAGCCACCCCGTCCTTCGCTGATCGAACACCTGTACGATAACATCAGTGGATGACAACCACAGCAACCACCATCGAACGATGTCGACAGGCTGGAGGAAGCGGTGCCAGGGTGGCCCCGTGACCGAGCCCCGCTCCGAGCGCGACACGCACCTCGCCTACCTGCGGCACCTGCGCCGCGAGGTCGTCCGCACCCTGCGCGACCTCGACGAGGAGCAGGTCCGCCGTCCCGGGGTGCCGTCGGGAACGAGCCTGCTCGGCATCCTCCACCACCTCACCGGCGTCGAGCAGCACTGGTTCGAGCGGGTGTTCCTCACCGGCGACGCCGTCGAGCGCGACACCTCGTTCGCGCCTCCCGCGGGCGCGACCGTCGCCGACGTGGTGGCGGCCTACGAGGCCGCCGGGGCCCGCAGCGACGAGATCGTGCTCGCCGCGGACGGCATGGAGCAGCTCGCCGCGATCGCCAACCCGGGCGAGGAGGGCCTCGACACCCTGCGCACGATCACCGTCCACCTGGTCGAGGAGACGGCGCGCCACGCGGGCCAGGCCGACGTCCTGCGCGAGATGCTGGACGGCGTCACGAACGACTGACCGCCGACGATCCAGGAGTATCCCGCTGTCTAGCGCCGACGACAGAGAGCCGCAGACGACCGCATCGACGCCATCGGTGGTAGCGCACCGCGGTGCGTCGCACGAGCTGCCGGAGCACACCGAGGAGGCGTACGCGCTTGCGATCGCCCAGGGCGCCGACGGCCTCGAGTGCGACGTGCGGCTGACCGCCGACGGCCACCTGGTGTGCCACCACGACCCCACCCTCGACCGGACGAGCGACGGGCGCGGCCGGTTCGCCGACCGCACCCTCGCCGACCTGCGCCGCCTCGACTGGAGCAGCCCCGCGGGCGGGCCGCTCACGCTGCGCCGCCTGTTCGAGCTCGCCGCCGACGCCGGGCGCCGGGTCGAGGTCGCGGTCGAGACCAAGCACCCCACCCGGTACGCCGGCGAGGTCGAGCGCCAGGTCGTCGACCTCGCCGACTGGTTCGGCTGGGCGTCCGACGCCGCCGACGGCACCCCGAGCCCCGTCCGGGTGATGAGCTTCTCGGCCCGCGCGGTCGGGCGGGTCCGCGCGATGGCGCCCGACCTCACCACGGTCCTGCTCGTCGACGACCGTCCCCGCTGGGCCGCGCGCCGTCCCACCCGCCTGCCGGCGGGCGCGCACGTGCTGGGACCCGGCGTGCACGTCCTGCGCGAGCACCCGGACTGGGTGCGGCAGGTGCGCGAGGCCGGTCACGACGTCCACGTCTGGACGGTCGACCGTCCGGAGGACGTCGACCTGTGCCTCGAGCACGGTGTGCAGGCGATCATCACCAACCGGCCCTCCGAGGTGCGCGGACGTTTGACACGAGCGCGGGAGGGGTATCCCCTGGGACGCGAGTGACACGTGGGCAGCTGCGCACAGGGAGGTGTGATGGGTCAGCCTGCGATGTCCTGGGGTGGGGACGTACGCGAGACAGAGCTCGACACGAAGGAGCTGGTGGAGTCGCGCCAGCGAGGTGACGCCAGGGCGCTGGCCGTGCCGCACCGCGCGGCGGCCGTGTCGTCGGCGCGCCGCGCCGTGCTGCGCGACGTCGTGAGCCGGGCCGACCCGACCGTCGTCCACGAGACGGCGATCGTGGTGTCCGAGCTGCTCGGCAACGCCGTGCGCCACGCCCAGCCCCTCGACGACGGCCGGCTGCTGCTGCGCTGGCAGGTCCGCGGCGGCGTCGTCGACGTCGAGGTGACCGACGGCGGGTCGAGCAGCCAGCCCCGGCCGTTGCGCCCCACCGCCATGTCGACCCACGGCCGCGGGCTGCGGATCGTGCGGCACATGGCGCACGAGTGGGGCGTGGTCGAGGACACCGGCGGCCAGCGCACCGTGTGGGCGTGCCTGGGCGGGCCCTCCCGCCGCCGCCGTCGCGGCTGAGGGCGGCCACTAGGCTCGCCCGCATGGGCAAGAAGTCGCGCCGCGCCGCAGCGGCCACCGCACCGCTCCCCGAGGGTGCCGAGATCCCGGTCGTCGGTCCCCGTGAGCCGTGCCCCTGCGGCTCGGGCAAGCGCTACAAGCTCTGCCACGGGCGGGCCGCGTCGCAGAGCGCCGTCGAGCACGTCGCCCGCCCCTTCGAGGGCCTCGAGGGCGAGTGCGACTGGGTGGCGCTGCGCGAGATCGTCCCGGCAGCCACCGTGCGGGTGCGCACCACCGCCGAGCACGGCGCCGTCGACGCCACGGTCGCCACGGTCCTGCCGATGGCCTGGGCCGCGCTGCGCCGCGGCGACGGCGAGGTGATGGTCGGCCTCCAGACGCCCTCCGGCTCCGGCGACCCGAGCCGCGACCTCGCGGCGGCCCTGCTCGCCGCCGCCGAGGCCGACCCCGGCTCGCCGATCCCCGGCACCGGGTTCCCGACCGCCGGCCCGCGCCTGCAGGACGTGCTCGACCCGTCGGTGCCGTTCGCGGTCCGGATGCACGAGACGTTCGAGTTCTGGCTGGGCGACGACGCCGAGCAGACCGACGACGTGCGCGACTCGATGGAGCGCGCGAACGCCGCGATCATCCCCACCGAGCGGCTCGTGAGCGTCGAGGCCGCGTACTGGTGCCGCATCGGCGCCAAGACGCACCTGCGCTGGGTGCTGCCGCATCCCGAGGAGACGTTCCTCGACGGGCTCGCCCGCCTGCACGCCGCGGGCGGCTCCGACCTGGGCGAGGGCACCCGCTACATCGGCTCGTTCCGCGCCCACGGCCTGATCGTCCCGGTGTGGGACCTCGTGCCGGGCGCGGTCGCCGACGACGTCGAGGACACCGCCAAGGCCTTCGGCGAGCGGCTCGACGAGGCGATGGCCGACAGCTCCGACCTCACCGTCGAGCAGCGCCGCGCCCGCGCCGGTGTCGTGTCGCGCCAGCTCACCATCCGCTGACGCGACACGACACCTCCCCCCCGTCCGGCCTCAGCCGGCGGTGCGGCGGGTGAGCAGCAGCAGCGCCCCGCCCGCCAGGACCAGCGCGCCCGCCAGGCCCGCCGCGAGGGCGAGCTCGGTGCCGGTGCGCGGCAGGGTCGCGGCGACGACCGCCCGCGCGGCCTCGACGACCGCGGCGGCCGTCGCGGCCGGCGGCACCGGCGCCGCGGTGACGCTGATCCCGAGCACCTGCGGCGCGCTGACCAGGCCGTTCGCGTCGGTGACCGTGTAGGTCACCTCGAACGAGCCGGTGTACCCGGGCGCCGGGACGAACCGCAGCTCGCCCGTCGCCTGGTCGAGCACGAGCGTCCCCTGCTGCGGGGTCGGGCCGGTCACGATCGTCCAGGTGAACGGACCGGTGCCCACCGGCGCCGGCAGGGTCACCGTCACCGGGGTGCCCGCGACGGTGGTCGTCGGGGCCGGGGCGCCGGGCGCCACCGGGGCGACGACGAACACCACCTCGGACGGCGCGCTCGGGTCGCCGTTGCCGTCGACCACGCGGTACAGCACGGGCGCCTCGCCGCTCCAGCCCGGGGCCGGGACGAAGGTGATGACGCCGGTCGCCGGGTCGATCGTGGCGGTGCCGACCGACGGCGGGACGGTCCCGACCAGCTCGAAGGTGAACGGGCCGGTGCCGGTGGGCTGCGGCGTCGGACCGGTCACGGGCGAGCCCGCGGTGCCGCCGGGACGCGCGCTGGTGGGCGTGGTGCCGCCCGGCGTCGCGGGGACGACGTCGACGACCACGTCGGCGGGGGCGCTGACGAGCCCGGCTGCGTCGGTGACGCGGTACTGCACCACCACCTGGCCGGAGAAGGTCGACGCGGCGGTGAACCGCAGCTCGCCGCCCACGACGGCCACCGAGCCGAACGGGCCGGACGCCGCCGAGACCAGCTCGGCGACGAACGCGCCGCGGCCGACCGGGGTCGGCAGCACGAACGCCGCCGCGGTGCCGGACTCCAGCGAGCCGGACGACGCGAGCGCGACCGGGCTGACCCGCAGCGTCGCCGTCGCCGGCGCGCTGGTGAGACCGTCGGCGCCGGCGACGGTGTAGCCGACCTCGAGCAGGCCGCTGAAGCCCGCCGCGGGGGTCACGAGGAGCGACTGCCCGTCGACCACGACCGAGCCGTCGGCCGGGGCCAGGCCCTGGACCACGGTGAAGGCGCCGGTGCCGGTGCCGACCGGGGCGGCCGGCGTCAGCCGGGTCGCCGCCGGGGTGGCCGAGGCCGTGACGTCGGCGGCGACGTCGTGCGCCACCGGGTGCACGTCGAACGACACCACGTCCGACGACGTCACGCCGTCGGCGTCCTCGACGGTCACCAGGACGTCGAACGTCCCGCTCGCGCCGCGGGTGTCGAGGGTGACCCGGCCGTCGGCGGCGACCGTGGCGTCGACGCCGGCCGGGCCCTGGACGTCCCAGCCGAACGGGGACGTGCCCAGGACGGTCGGCGCGGGCGCCGTGGTGGTCGCGTCGGCGGTGCCGGTCGCGCCGGGCGCCGCCAGGTACGGGGCGACGTCGACGGTGACGGTGCGCTCGGTGCTGCGTACGTCGTTGCCGTCCACCACGGTGTAGGGGACGACGGCGCTGCCGCTGGTGCCGGTGGCCGCGATGACGGTGAGCACGTCGCCGGTCACGCTCGCGGTGACGCCGGCGGGGACGGTGCCCAGCTCGTAGCGGAACGGCCCGGTGCCGGACGGCGCGGGCAGGGTCACCTGGGTGGTGGCCTCGCCGTCGGCGTCCAGCACGACCCGCTGCGTGGTCGAGCCGGCGACGGGGCGCACGGTCAGCGTGAGGACGCCGGCCTGGCTCGTGACGCCGTAGGGCTCGTCCTGGACGCGGTAGTGCAGCTCGAGCGCGCCGCTCACCGAGCCGGCGACCTGGCCGGTCACCAGGCCGTCCTGGTCGATCGCGAAGGTCCCGTAGGACGTGTCGTACGGCAGGAGCTCCCAGGTGAACGGGCCCCGGCCCATCGGGGTCGGCACCTGGTGCGAGACGGCGTCGCCGGCGTCGACGGTCCGCGCTGCCTCCGCGACGGTCGGGCGCACGAGCACCAGCACCTCGGCGGGGTTGCTCTGCACGCCGTCGGCGTCGGTCGCCGTGTACTGGGCGCTCAGCACGCCGCTCTGGCCCGCCGCGGGCGTCAGGACGAGGCGGCCGTCGACGACCGACACGCTGCCGGTGGCGGGGTCGAGGGGCGCGGAGACGGAGATCGTGAACGGCCCGGTGCCGGAGACGACCGGGTCGACCGTCACGGGCGAGGGGGTCGCCGAGGCGTCGATCTCGTCGGCCTCGACGGGCTGCACGACCGGGCGCCAGCGCACCTCGGTCGCGGAGGTGTCGTCGGTGGCGAGCGTCGGGTCGTTGCTCGGGCTGGAGACCGTGGCGGTGACGGTCTGGCGGCCGCTGGCGGAGCCGGCCGAGGCCAGCACCGAGACCGGCGGGAACGTGGTGCCCGGGGCGACGGCGGTGCCGCTGGTGCGGGTGCAGTCGACCAGGGTGGCCGTGCTCGTGCCGCAGCTCCAGCCGGTCCCGGACGGCGTGCCGAACGTGGTGCCGGACGGTGCGGCGGCCTGCAGGCGCACCGTCTCGCCCGCCGGGACGGGGCCCGACGCGGCGTCGGCGTCGACCGTCCACGACAGCGTGGTCGAGGTGCCCGCGTCGACGACCTGGCCGAGGCCGGCCACGCCGAGGTCGGGCAGGATCGGGTTCACCGACTCGACCTTGAGGAAGTTGATCTCGTGGTTGTTGTTCTGGCCACCGGTCGAGGCGCCCCAGCCGAACTTGAAGGTCGGCGTGGTCTGCAGGGCGGCGGGCTGGTCGACCTGGACGGCCTGGCGGCCGTCGAGGTACACGGTCACCTTCGGGCTCGGGTTCGACGGCGGGTCGACCACGACGCGGGTCACGACGGCGGCGGGACGGCTGCCCACGCTCCCCTTGTTCAGCTCGCCGGCGGGCTGCGCGCTGCTGAGCAGGCAGTAGCCCGAGGTGCCGTTGCCCGGCCCACGCACCGCCACGGTGTACTTGTGGTTGGCGGGGGCGCTGCCGCGCAGGCCGGTGTCGGCGCAGCCGGCGTTGTGGGTCTCGACCGTGTAGTTGCCGTAGACGTCGAAGCCGACGCCGAGCAGCGCGTTCGGGACACCCGGGTTGGCCGTCGTCGCGCCCTGGTTGTTGTAGCCCAGCGAGCCGCCGAAAGCGCCTGCGCGCGTGAGGTTCTGGTTGCCGTTGGCGAGGAAGAACGAGATGCCGTCGGCGAGCGTCCCGCCCCACTGGTACTGGTTGAACGTGATGTCGAGGCCGGCCTTGGTGGGCAGCGCCTTGTCGTAGACCAGGAAGCCCGCGCGGTCGTTCTGCGCGGGCGTCAGGCGCAGCGCGCCCGAGCCGTTCGCGTCCACGACGCCGCCGCAGCCGGGGATCGGCGTCTGCGTCGTGTTCGACCCGGCCGTCAGGCACGCGGTGGTGTTGATGCCGCCGGCGACGTAGCTGGTTCCGGTCACCGAGGCGGACATGAAGTTGTCCTCGAGCAGCACGGTGCCGCCGGCCGCCTGGGCGGGTGCACCGGCCGCGGCGGCGAGACCGCCGGCGAGGCCGAGGGTGGCGAGACCGGCGACCAGCGCTCGCGAGAGGGGGCGCCGCGGGCGCGCGGCAGCGTGGCGGGACATAGGGGGAGGCTCCTGGGAGTAGGGGTCGCCCGGAGCATCGGCGTCCCGGACAACCCGTCTTGAGCCGGACGACCCGGGCCGACCGGACCTTCCACGCACCGCGACCCGCTCTCACCCGGGCGGGTGCACGCGTCAGGACCAGTCGAGGACGCCTGTCCCGCCAGGCGGAACGAGCAGCGCGAGGAGCCGCTCGGCCTCGTCCTCGACCTCGGCCGAGCGGACGGGGGCACCGAGCGAGCGCACCCCCAGCACGAGCCGGTCGCCGTCCACCGCCGTCGTCCAGGTCGCGGCCACCCGGCCGTCGACGAGCAGGTAGCGGGCACCCGCGACCGACAGGTGCTTGTGGGCGTCGTCGATCACCCGGGTGCGGTCGTCGTAGCCGAGCACGGCGTTGTCGAACGCGGGCAGGAAGCGGGGCGGGGCGGGCACGTCGCCGTCCGGCAGCGGGGCGCCGGGCAGGTCGAGCAGCGTCCGCCCGCGCTCGTCGCGGTGGGTGACCAGGTCGGGAGCGAGCCGCTTCACGGCCGCGGGGAGCCCGGCGACGCCGCACCACGCGCGGACGTCGGCCGACGCGGCCGGCCCGAACGCCGCGAGGTAGCGCAGCACCAGCTGGGCGGCCCGCTCCACCACCGCCTCGCCCTCCAGCGGCTCCGGGTCGGCCCCGAGCCAGGCCTGGTAGGTCGTGCACGCGGCCGGGCCGTCCTCGCGCCAGCGTCCGCGCGGCGGCACCTGCACCAGCGCGAGCGAGGTGGCGAGCCAGTCGCCGAGGTAGGAGGTGTCGAGGCCGGGGAACGCGACCGCGACCTCGCGCGCGGTCTCGCGCATCCGCCGCGGCCCGGCGTGCAGCAGGGTCCGGGCCACCGCCTTGAGGGCCTCGAGGTCGGTGCCCTCGGGGACGACGCCGAGCGCCGGGCGACCGCGCTGGTCGAGCATCGGCTGGTGCAGCGCCCGCAGGCCGAGCGCGTCGGCCGCGGTCACCAGGTGCACGGTGCGGCGCAGCAGGTGGGTGCGCACGAGCACCCGCTCGTCGAGCAGCCGGCTCGCCTCGTGCGGGTCGAACGCCTCGAGCCGCGACCACAGCCCGACGTACGGCTCCTGCGGCTCCTGCGCCTGGACGGCGACCAGGTGCGCGACCGCCTCGGCCGGGCCGAGGGTCGCGCGCTCGAGCAGCAGGTTGCGGGCCAGCAGCGCGCGGTTCAGCTGCTCCCGCGTCAGCGTCGTCAGGGCAGCGGGTCCCGCGAGACGGGGCACGACATGCAGCGCGGGCCGCCACGGCCGGACCCGAGCTCGGAGCCGCTGATCGCGATCACCTCGATGCCCTGCTCCTCGAGCCGGGCGTTGGTCTCGGTGTTGCGCTCGTAGGCGACGACCACCCCCGGGGCGACGGCGAGGGTGTTGTTGCCGTCGTCCCACTGCTCGCGCTCGGCGGTCACGGGGTCGAGGCCGGTGTCGATGACGCGCAGCCGGTCGATGCCCATCGCGTCGGCGGCCGCCTCGAGGAAGGGCCGCGGGCCGGTCACCTCGAGGTCGCCGTCGCCTCCCGTCACGGTGAGCGCGGTGAGCGAGTCGGCGACCACGGGGTACATGACCACGGCGTCGCGGTCGACCATCGTGCAGATGGTGTCGAGGTGCATCGTCGCGCGCTCCTGCGCGATCGGGACGGCCAGCACCGTGTGCGCCCAGCCGGCCGAGAACACCTGCCGCGCCAGCCGTTCCACGCCCGCCGGCGTGGTGCGCTCGCCGGTGCCGACCGCGAGGACGCCGTTGCCGAGCACCAGCACGTCGCCGCCCTCGACGTGCTCCATCGACGGGTCGTAGACCCGCTGGACGCCGGCGAACCGCGGGTGGTGGGTGTAGATCGAGCGGGTCAGCGACGTCTCGCGCTCGCGGGCCGGCATCGCCAGCGACGTGACCGCCACCCGGTCGCCGATCCACGCCGAGGAGTCGCGGGTGAACAGCAGGTTCGGCAGCGGGTCGACCACGAAGTCGGACGGCGCCGCGAGCGCGGCGACCAGCCCGGCGTGGCCGGCGTCGGCGGCGGTGAGCAGCTCGTCTGTGCGCAGCCCGCCCATCAGGGTGGTGGCGAGGTCCTGGTCGCCGAGCCCCTCGAGGTGCTCGCGCACCCGCGCGGCGAGCGTCTCCCCGAGCAGCGGGGAGTCGACGGCGGCGGCGACGGCCTCGGCCCGGGCCTGCGGCACCGCCAGCGCCTCGGTGAGCAGGTCGGCCAGGTAGAGCACCTCGACGCCGCGGCCGCGCAGGGCCTCGGCGAACGCGTCGTGCTCGTCCTGGGCGCGGCTGACCCACGGGATGCCGTCGAACAGCAGCCGGTCGTTGTTGCGCGGCGTCAGCCGGCTCAGCTCGCGGCCGGGACGGTGGAGCACCACCGTGCGCAGCCGTCCGACCTCGCTCGTCACGCCCAGGGGGTGCGCAGTCATGGCCGGACACTAGTGCGTCCACCATGCGGGACGTGCCGTCCCGCAGGATGACCGGACGCGACCGGTCGCGTTGGAGCCGGCATGGACCTGCGCTCCACCTTCCCGCGCGTCGTCGACGAGGTCACCGTGCGGCTCGTCGCCGCCCAGGTGCTCGTCGTCACGACCCTCGCCGCGGCCACCGGCTGGCTCTGGCTGTTCGCCCTGCTGGCCGTCGACTTCACGCTGCGGGTGCTGCTCGGCCCGCGCAGCCCGCTCGCCCAGGTCGCGCTGCGGGTGCTGCGCCCGCTCGTGCCGGCGGCGCCGCGTCCGACGCCCGGCCCGCCCAAGCGTTTCGCCGCGACGATCGGGGCGGTCTGCTCGCTGCTCGTCGTGCTCTTCGCGTACGGCCTGGGCTGGACGGTCGCCGCCTGGGTGGTCGTCGCGATGATGGTCGCCTTCCCGTTCCTCGAGGCCGTCTTCGGCCTGTGCGTCGGGTGCACGGTCTTCGCGCTGGCGATGCGCGCCGGCCTGGTGCCCGAGGAGGTCTGCCTCGACTGCGCCGACATCTCGCGCCGCACGTCCGCCGCTACCCTGCGCGGGTGACCCAGCAGCTCGCCGTCGTCATCCCGGCCAAGGACGAGCAGGAGCGGATCGCGGCCACGGTCGCGTCCGCGCTGACGATCCCGGGGGCCGACCTCGTGGTGGTCGTCGACGACGGCAGCACCGACCGCACCCAGCAGCTGGCGCGCGAGGCGGGGGCGCGGGTCGTCCGCCACGCCCGCAACCGCGGCAAGGCCGCGGCGATGCAGACCGGCGCCTCGACCGTCGCCGCGATCGAGTCGGCCGCCTCGGCCGACGCGGGCCGCACGCTCGAGCCCCGGGCCCTGCTGTTCGTGGACGGCGACCTCGCCGGCACGGCCGCGCGCACGGCGCCGCTGGCGGTGCCGGTGCTCGCCGGCGAGGCCGACATGACGATCGCGATCCTGCCCGTGCAGGCCACCCCGGGCGGTGGGCGCGGCCTGGTCGTCGACCTCGCCCGCCGCGGCATCGAGCAGGCCACCGGGTGGACGCCCACCCAGCCGCTGTCGGGCATGCGCTGCCTGACCCGCGAGGCCTACGAGACCGCGCTGCCGCTCGCCGCGGGGTGGGGCGTCGAGACCGGCCTGACCATCGACCTGCTGCGCGCCGGCCTGCGGGTGCAGGAGGTGCCGTGCGACCTGCACCACCGCGTCACCGGCACCGACCTGCGTGCCCAGCTGCACCGGGCCGGGCAGTACCGCGACGTCGTCCGCGCGCTAGCCGCCCGCTCGGGCTGGCGCGCGGTCGGGCGCCTGCTGCCCCGGCGGTGAGCCGGACAGCTCGATCGTGCGCACGCTCGCGGCGATGAGCAGCGGGATCACCAGGGTCGCGCCGATCGCGGGCACCACGGTGCCCGAGTCGTTCACCGCGAACCCGATCGTCAGCATCACCAGCAGCGCCGTCAGGCCGTGCCGCAGCGTCGGGCTGACCTCGTAGGTGCGCTGCAGCGCCGGGGCGCCCCACGCCGACGGCCGCATCAGCACCCAGCCGACGAAGACCGCGCCGAAGGGCACCAGCAGCGTCAGGTAGCTGCCGGTGAGGATCTCCCAGTTCTGCAGCGCCTTGCGCTGGATGACGGCGAGCGCGCCGCCGTCGATGACGGTCTGCAGGAAGCGGCCGAGGTGGGTGCGCGAGTCCGGCGGGCGCAGCCAGTCGGCCACGCACAGCGCGGCGACCACGGCGAAGGTGCCGAACCCGATCAGCACGAGGCGGCGCCAGGTGATGCGCACGCCGGCCACGAGCAGGGCGAGCAGCGTGAACGCGGGCACCATCGCGGGCGGGCCGCCGAAGTCGCTGCCGATGCCGGGTGTGCCGTCGATGACCACGGCGACGACGCCCACGACCACGACGATCCACACGGCGAGCCGGCGCCGGCCGTCGCGCAGCGCCGCGTCCGCGAGCGAGGTGGCGAGCATGAGCGCGCCGGTGGCGAACAGCGCGAACTGCACGTTGCCCAGCCCGTAGAAGCGCCCGGCCACGACGGGCTGCTGCCCCATCAGCGAGCTGATCTGCAGGTGCGAGCCGGTGAGCACGTCGGCGGCGAGGACGCCCGCGGTCAGGCCGCAGACGATGCCGAGCGGGCCGAGGCGCCGGTCGCGCCACGGTCCGAGCAGGGCGGTGCCGGCGATGACGACGACCCAGGCGAAGACGGCGCCGACGACGGCGAGCAGGTCGTGCTCGGCGCGCCACCAGGGCGCGAGGTTCGCCAGGAAGGTCGAGACCGGCACCGACGCGAACACCACCGCGACCCGGCGCAGGACGCCGAGCACGCGGCCGCGCCCCTCCGGGCCGCCCCAGTTGTTGCGCAGCGCCAGCGCCGCGGCGCCGTAGAGCAGGATCTGCGCGATCACCAGGCCGTTGAAGAACCACACGACGAGCGGCTGCACGGTGATCGCGGCCTCGCCGAGGTCGAGCACGCGCTGGCGCCGCTCGTCCGCGCCGGAGCCGCCCTGCACGGGGGTCATCACGGCGCCGGGCAGGCCGGTCGGCACGTCGATGCCGACCAGCGTCAGCACGGTGGGCAGCAGGTCGGTCGACTGCACCAGCCCGTCCTGGCGGGTCGAGCCGCTGCCGAGCAGGCTCTCGCCGTAGGCGTCGCCGGCCGGGGCGGGGCCGGTGGCGGCCAGCGCCTGCAGGTGCGGCGTGCGGCCGGAGTCGGCGAGCGAGGCGAGCAGGACGGTGGCGCCGTCGGGCAGCACCGACAGCGCGGCCTCCACCCGCGCCTCGATCCGCGCGACCTGGTCGGCGCGCGAGCCGGCGAGCCGGTCGGGGTCCTTGGCACCGAGGTCCTCGCCGTCGCGCACGGTGCCGAGGTCGACCACGAGCAGGTCGTCGCGCTCGAGCCGCGGCGTGAGCACGTCGGCGAGCCCCTCCGGCTCGCGCGGGCGTGCCTCGTAGTCGCCGACCACCTTGCCGTCCGTGCCGACCAGCGCGATCGCGGCGCCGGGCCCGACCGCGGTGACCGACACCCGCGCCTCGCGGACGAGGTCGCCCAGGGTGCCGGGCCGGGCGTCGAAGCTGCCCTCGCGTGCGATCTCGTCGTAGACCGAGAAGTCCTGCAGCACAGCGGTCGTGCCCTGCCGCGCGGGCTCCTTCGGCGTCCGGCACAGCGGCTCGGACGAGGTGCGCGGCGCGTCGGCGGCGCGGCGACCGGCCGACAGCGCCAGCCAGCCGTCGATCGGGCAGGCCACGGTGCGGACGCTGCGGATCGCCATGTCGGCGACCGACGCCTCGCGCAGCAGCCGCGCGAGGGCGGGCGTCTCCTCGGGCGACACGTCGTCCCAGCGCAGGCCCGTCGTCCCGAGCAGCACGACCGGGCCGGGCGCGGCGTCGTCCTCGGCGTCGGTGGCGGCACCGGCCGGCGCCGCGGTCGCGAGCAGCGCGACGGCGGCGAGCAGCGCGACGAGGGCGCGGCGGAACGGGGCGGTCAGGTGCACCCGGCCCAGGGTAGTGAGCCGGTGTGGAGGTCCCGTGCGCGTCGTGGGGTCAGCGCGTGTCGCCGGACCCGTGGAACGCCGAGATCGCCTGCGCGAGAACGACCTTGACCGGACGATCGAGTGCCGCAGCAGCCGCCGCGACGTCGTCCCACTCCGGCTGGGCGTTGAGCACCCGACCGTGCGAGCCGGCGGTCTTCACCCGCACCGGCTGGCCGTCGACCTGCACCGTGACGACGTCGCGGTCGAGGGCGTGCTTGCGCACGACCTGCTCGCGCAGCCCGATCGCGGAGGTCTGCTCGAACACGGTGGCGCGCACCGCCTCCCGCCGCTCGGGCCGGGTCAGCACGTGCAGCGTGTGGGCGGGCCGACCCTTCTTCATCACGATCGGCGAGAGCCAGGCGTCGGACGCCCCGGCGGCCAGCAGCGCGGCGATCACCGTCGGCCACACCCGCGGGTCGAGGTCGTCGACGTTCGTCTCGAGCACCACCGCGGTCGCCGGGTCGTGCCCGCCCTCCCAGGGGGAGCCGACCACGAGGCGCAGCACGTTGGCGTGGCCCTCGAGGTCGCGACCGCCCGCGCCGAGGCCCTGCGTGGTGCCCGTGAGCGGGGGCTGCGGACCCCAGGCGGTGGCGTGCGCGACCAGCACGGCCGCGCCGGTGGGCGTCGCGAGCTCGACGTCGACCGGTCCGCCGTAGGTCGGCGCCTGCGCGAGCAGCCGCACGACCGCGGGGCCGGGCACCGACATCCGGCCGTGGGCGGCCTGCACGGTGCCGCCGCCGAGGGCGACGGGCGAGACGTGCACCTGCTCGACGCCGAGGTGGGCCAGCCCGGCGCACGCGCCCACGACGTCGGCGACCGCGTCGAGCGCGCCCACCTCGTGGAAGTGGACCTGCTCGGGGTCGACCCCGTGCACGTGCCCCTCCGCCTCGGCCAGGGCGGCGAACGCGGCCCGCGCGCGGCCGATGCCGGCGACGGCGGACGCCCGCTCGGTGCCGAGCAGCGCCCGCACGTCGGTCCAGGTGCGGTGGGTCGCGGAGTCTGTGCCGTCGACGTGCACGCGGGTGGCGGCGAGGGAGCCGCGGCTCACCGCCTCGGCGCGCAGGGTCACCGGCTCGGGGACGACCGCGTCGACGGCCTGCTGCAGCACCGCGAGCGGCACGCCGGCGTCGACGAGGGCGCCCAGCAGCATGTCGCCGCTGACGCCGCTCGCGCAGTCGAACCAGGCGGTCGTCACCGGGCGCTCCGGCGTGCCACCCGCGCGGCGTGCACGCCTGCGCCGTACCCGTTGTCGACGTTCACCACCACCACGCCGGGGGCGCAGGAGTTCAGCATCGCGAGCAGCGCGGCGAGGCCGCCCGCGCCCGTCCCGTACCCGGTGGAGGTGGGCACCGCGACCAGCGGGACGCCGGTGAGCCCGCCCACCACGCTCGGCAACGCGCCCTCCATGCCGGCGACGACCACGAGGGCGTCGAAGGTGTCGAGCCGCTCGCGGACGGCGAGCAGCCGGTGCAGCCCGGCGACGCCGACGTCGTCGACCCGCTCGACCCCGGCGCCGTGGACGGCGACCGTGGTCGCGGCCTCGGCCGCCACCGGGCCGTCGGCGGTACCGGCCGCCACGACGCCCACCCGCCCGCGGGGATCGGGCAGGGGACCCAGCACCGCGGTGCGGCCGACCTCGTCGACCACGGCGTCGGGGAGCTGCGCCCGCACGGCGTCCAGCGCCTCCGGGGCGAGGCGGGTCGCGAGCACCGCCCGCTCGGGGTGGCGCCCCGCGAGCGCGGTGAGCGCGCCGACGACCTGCTCCGGGGTCTTGCCCGGTCCGTAGACCACCTCGGGGTCGCCGGTGCGGCGGGCGCGGTCGGCGTCCAGGCGCGCGTATCCCAGGTCGATGACCTGGGGGACCTCCTCGTCGGGCACGGCTCGCAGCCTAGGTGCGCTGCCGGGCGCGGTACGCGGCGGCCGCCACCCGGTTGCCGCAGCCGGCCTCGCAGAACCGGCGGGACCGGTTGCGGGACAGGTCGACCACGACGCCGTGGCAGTCCTGCGCGGCGCACTCCACCAGCCGCGAGGTCTCCTGCGCCCGGACGACGTCGACCATCGCCATCGCGGCCTCGACGGCGATCCGGGTCGCGACCGGCGAGTCGGCCGAGACGGCGTGCAGGTGGTAGTCCCACCCGTCGTGGCGCACCAGCTGCGGCAGCGCCCCGGCCTCGGCCAGCAGCGCGTTCACCTCGACCACCCGCTCGTCGTCGTCGGCGGTCCACAGCAGCCGCAGCCGCGGGCGCAGCGCGCGGACGGCGTCGACCTCGGCGCGGTCGCGGTCGCGGCGCCCGGAGAACTGGTGCTCGTCGAGGAAGGCCTGGAGCTCGGCGACGGTCGTGAGGGCGTCGGTGCCGGCGTCCTCGTCGAGGGTGTTCACCAGCGCGGCGGTGGCGCGCAGGGCGAGCACGGTGTCGTGCGCGAACGACAGCGTCATGGGTGAAACGTAGTTGACCCCTGACGCCGCGAGCAACTAGCGTCATCATCGTGAATCCGGACGACCATGACGCCGCGCTCGCGCCGGGCCTGCTCCTCGCCGTCGGCTCGGCCGCCGTGTTCGGCACGGCCGGCGCGGTGGCGCGCCCGCTGCTCGACGCCGGGTGGTCGCCCGGCTCGCTGGTCACCTTCCGGATCGGCGTCGCGTCGCTGGTGCTGCTCGTCCCGGCCCTCGTGCAGCTGCGCGGACGCTGGTCGCTGCTGCGCCGCCACGCCGGCCGCCTGCTCGCCTACGGCGCCTTCGCCGTCGCCGGGGCGCAGCTGTTCTACTTCAGCGCGATCCAGCACCTGTCCGTCGGCGTCGCGCTGCTGATCGAGTACCTCGCGCCCGTCCTCATCGTGGGGTGGCTGTGGGCGCGGCACGGTCGGCGGCCGACCCCGCTGACGACGCTGGGCGTCGCGCTCTCGCTGTCCGGCCTGGTGCTCGTGCTCGACGTCACCGGCGCGGTCGAGATCGACCTGCTCGGCGTGCTGTTCGCGCTGCTCGCCGCCGGCGGGCTCGCCGTGTACTTCCTGCTCGCCGACCACGACGACGCCACCGAGCCGCTGCCGCCGCTGGTGCTCGCGGGCGGCGGGCTCGTCGTCGGCTTCGTGGTGCTGCTGCTCGCCGGGCTGGCGCGCCTGCTGCCGTGGCGGGTGTCGACCGCCGACGTGGCGGTCGGCGGGCTGACGCTGCCGTGGTGGGTGCCCGCGCTCGAGCTGGCCCTGGTGGCCGGGGCGCTCGCCTACGTCCTCGGCATCGCCGCGGTGCGGCGGCTGCGCTCGACCGTCGCCTCGTTCGTCGCGCTGACCGAGGTCGTGTTCGCCGTGCTGTTCGCCTGGTGGCTGCTCGCCGAGCTGCCGTCAGCGGTGCAGCTGGTCGGCGGCGTGCTGATCGTCGGCGGCGTGGTGGCCGTCCGGCTGGGTGAGCAGCGGCGTCAGCAGCCGAGCCGCACCGCGTCGGCGCGGTCGTTGTCGGCGGCGTCGACCGAGTAGGCGCTCTGGCCGGCGTACGCGGCCCAGATCGTCGACCCACCCGAGTACACGTACACCGACCGGGTGCGCTTGTTCGCCCACGACGACGCCGACCGCGCGAAGCCGTAGGTGTGCAGCGACTGGGTGACGCCGCAGTCGCGGAACTGCAGCATCCGGCCGGAGTACCCGGCGCCGTCGTACAGGCAGAACCAGCCGCTCGGGCAGCTCGCGCTCGAGCCGGCGGCGCGGGCCGCGATGCCGTCGCCGGCGGCGGCCGGGTAGGTGAGCACCACCGAGCCGCCGTCGAAGGCGACCGTGCGGGCGTCGACCTGCTGGGCGTCGGGGTTCGCGGCGACGACCTCGCCGATCGACGGGGCGGGGACGTCGGTGAGCGAGGCGGGGGCGGCGGCGGCCGGGGTGGTCACGACGGCGCCGAGGAGCAGGGCAGGAGCGGCGGCGAGCACCGCCGCGCGGGCGCGGCGGGACGGAACGGGACGACGGGCCACGCTCCGGACGGTACCTGCCCCACCGGTCGCGACGCACCCCCCGAGAGCGCGTCACGACCGGTGGGGAGTCCCTCAGCCGTCGCCCGTCCGCGCCCCGAACAGCGTGTAGGCGATGGTCGAGGGGACCGGGACGTCGAGCGCCCCGGGGTCGGTGGTGAGCTGCTGCTCGGCTGCCAGCACGGCGCCGCTCGCGGGGTCGAGCACGAGCAGGTACCGGGTCGGCAGCCCGGTGCGGTCGGACTCGGTGGCGAGCGCGACGCCGGGCCGCCCCGCCCGGTCGACGCCCTCGCCGACGACCTCGACGTCGGGCGCCGCCGCGAGCACCTCGAGCAGCGCGGCCCGCTGCGGGGCGTCGAGCGTCCACTCGCGGGCCAGGTCGGTGACCGCGACGAACAGCTGCGACGTGCCGCCCTCGTCGAGCGGGTGCGCGCGCGCCAGGTACTCGCGCATCGCCTCGGCCGTGGTGGGCGGCGGGTCCGGGAACAGGGCCTGGTCGGCCGGGACGGTCAGGGTGCCGAGGTCGTCGCCCGCGCTGACGGGCTCGCCGTCGCGCCGCCACGCCCGCTCGTACTCCTGCGACGGGAAGGACGGCGTGCCCGCGACGGTGCGCAGGGTGGCGTCGCCGTCGGCCGCCACGGTGCGGGCGACCTCCTGCGGGACGACCGCGGAGGTGACGTCGACGCCGGCGACCTGCGTGCTGAGCGACCACTCCTCCCAGCCGGTCGCGGGCTCGGCCTCCCCGGCCGGGCCCTCGGCCGCCTCGCTCGCGAGGTCGCCGAGCAGCGTGGCCGGGTCGGCGCCGATCGCCGAGAACTCGGCCGGCGGCGGTGTGGCGGCGTAGGCCGGGTCGACCGGCCGCACCAGCCACACCGCCGACAGCGCGAGGACGCCGGCGGCGGCGGCGGCTGCCCCGAGCAGCCACCGCCGCCGCACCAGCGCCTGCAGCGGCCCGTGCTCCCGCAGGAGCTCCAGGTCCTGCCGGGCCCGACCGTCCAGGGGTCGGTCGGACCACGGCCCGCTGCTCGCCGGGGCCGGATCGGCCCTGGCCAGCAGCTCCAGCTCGTCGATCGTCATCGCCGCCCCCCGAGGACAGCGACGACGACCGACGGCCGAGGCGGTGTGTGGGTCACCGGGACCTCCGCCGGGCCTGCTGCAGCTCGTGCTCGCGGTCCAGGACTGCCCGGAACCGCTCCCGCGCCCGGTGGAGGCGCATCGCCGCCGCCGACCGCGAGCAGCGCAGCGCGACTGCCAGCTGGTCGGTCGTCAGCTCCTCCCAGGCGGCCAGCCGGAGGACCTCCTGGTCGGACTCGGACAGGTGCTCCAGCGCGTGGTGCACCCAGTCGGTGCCTTGCGGCGCGTGCACCGGGTCGGGCTGCTGCACCAGCTCCTGCTGGCGCACCGCCTCGGTGAGCCGGGCACGGCGGCGCTCCGAGCGCCGCTCGTTGCTCAGCACGCGCCGGGCCACCTCGTACAGCCAGGGGAGCGGCTCGGCCGGCAGGGCGCTGCGCCGCCGCCAGGCCACCGCGAAGACCTCGGCGGTCAGGTCGCGGGCGTGCTCGGCGTCGCCCGCCAGCCGTCGCACGAAGTAGCGCATCACCGGCCAGTAGGTGTCGGTGTAGACCGCGCTGAACTCGGCGTCGGTCGACGCCACGGGCTGCACCTCCCACCTGCTGGACCAGCTGCCACTGCGCGCTCATCTCGCCTCCCACCCTGTTTCTGTCCGGGTGCGCTCGGCGATTCACACGTCCTCGCTAGATTCTCTCCGTGCCCGGAGTCCCCCCCGCCCGCTACGGCTACCTCGGCCCCGAGGGCACGTTCACCGAGGCCGCCCTCCTGCAGGTGCGCGCCGCGCGGACGGGCGAGCGGCTCGCCTACCCCAGCGTCGACGCCGCGCTGGCCGCCGTCCGCGAGGGCGAGGTGGCCGCCGCGATGGTGCCGATCGAGAACTCGGTCGAGGGCGGCGTCGGCGCCACCATGGACGCGCTCAGCGCGGGCGACGACGTCGTCGTGGTGCGCGAGGCCCTCGTCCCGGTCTCGTTCGTGCTCGCCGCGCGGCCCGGCACCCGGCTCGAGGACGTGCGGCGGCTCTCGACCCACCCGCACGCCTACGCCCAGTGCCGGCACTGGGTGGCCGCGAACCTGCCGGGCGCGACCTACGTCCCGGGGCTGTCGACCGCGGCGTCGGCGGCCGGCCTCGACCCCACCGGCGACGACGACCCCGGCTACGACGCCACGCTGTGCGCCCGGGTCGCGGCCGACCGGTACGGCCTGGCCGTGCTCGCCGAGGGCGTCGGCGACAACCCGTCCGCGGTGACGCGGTTCGTGCTGGTCTCGCGCCCCACCGCCCCGCCCCCGCCCACCGGCGCCGACAAGACCTCGGTCGTGGTCTTCCAGGCCGACGACCACCCCGGCGGCCTGCTCGAGCTGCTCGAGCAGTTCGCCGCCCGCGGCATCAACCTGACCTGGATCCAGTCGCGCCCCACCGGCGAGTCGCTCGGGCGGTACAGCTTCGCGATCGACTGCGAGGGCCACGTCGCCGAGGCCCGCGTCGCCGAGGCGCTGATGGGCCTGCACCGGGTGTGCACCCACGTGCGGTTCCTGGGGTCCTACCCCCGGGCGTCCGGCGAGCAGTCGCCCACGCTCCCGTCGAACACCGACCGCGCCTTCACCGACGCCCGCGCCTGGCTCGGTCGCCTCCTGGAGGGCCGCGCCTGATCGAGACCGCGGCAGTCGGGCGTCCCGGCTGAGCGCTCGCCCGACTGCTGCGGTCTCGCGTCGTCCACAGGGGCGCCGCGCGCACCGTCGTCCACAGCGGCGGCCGGGACGCCGGCAGGGAACGCCCCGGCGTCTGCACCGTCGGGCCGTGCACCCGCGACTGGTCCTTCCGCCCTCGCTCGCCCGGCGTCCGTTCACCGTCGCCGAGGGCGTCGCCGCCGGCCTGTCACCGGACGACCTGCGCAGCCCGACCCTGCGCGCACCCCACCGCGGGGTGCGGGTACCCGTCGACCTGCCCGACTCGGTCGCGCTCGCGTGCCGCGCCGCCGCGCTCGTGCTGCCTGCGGCCGCTGCCGTCGACGGCGTCACGGCCGCTGCGCTGCACGGCTTCCCGCTGCCGCGCCGCGTGGACCCAGTGGCGCCGCTGGTCGTCCGGGTGCCGCCCGGTGGGCCGGTGCCGAGGATCCGCGGCGTCCGGGCGCAGGTCGGACCGGTCGCGCCCGTGACCGGGCCGGGGCTCCGGGTGATGAGCCCGGCCGAGGCCTGGGCGGCGCTCGGCACCGACCGCCGGCTGACCGTGGACGACCTGGTGGTCGTCGGCGACGCCGTGGCGCGCCGCGGAGGGCTGCCCCGGCTGCGAGCCGTCACCGCGTCCCGGGAGGGCGGGCGTGGCGTCCGTCGGCTCCGGGAGGCCCTGGCACTGGTGAGGGAGCGGGTGGACTCGCCGCAGGAGACGCGCACCCGGCTCGTCCTCGTCCGCGCCGGTCTGCCCGAACCGGAGGTGAACCTCCCCGTCCACGCCGCCGACGGGTCCGGCTGGCTGTTCCGCCCCGACCTGCGCTGGGAGGACGTGAAGGTCGCGCTGGAGTACGACGGACGCGACCACGTCGCCGACGACGGCCGGCGCTCGCGGGACGAGACGCGCCGCGAGCTCGCCGAGCGGCACGGCTGGCGGGTGCTCGTGGCGGTCTCGGTCGACCTCACCCGCGGTCGCGTGGCCTTCGTCCGCCGCGTCGAGGACGTCCTGCGCGAGCGCGGGCTCCGCTGGTGACGCGAGACCGCGCTAGACGGGCGTGCTGTGCTCTCGCTCGCCCGACTGCTGCGGTCTCGCGTCGTCCTCGCGCCAGCCGAGGACGGCCTGGCGGACGATCAGGACGGCGACGGTGCCGTTCAGGGCGCCGAACAGGACGTCGGTCGGGAAGTGCATCCCGCGGTAGAGGCGCGAGACCGCGACGCCGAGCGGCACCAGCAGCAGCAGGACGACCACGGCCACCCGCCCCACCTTGTTCCGCACGTGCGAGGCGAGCACCAGCCCGATCGACAGGTACAGCGCGGTCGAGGCGCCGGTGTGGCCGCTCGGGAAGCTGGACGTCGGCGGTGCGGGGTCGAGCTTCTCGACCGAGGGGCGCTCGCGCGAGACCAGCAGCGTGGTCGTGAGGAACACCGAGGACTGCAGCGCGACCGCGGCCCAGACGAGCAGCGGCTCGACCCAGCGGCGCCACACCGCGAGCATCACCAGGCCGACGACGAGCGCGGTGCCGATGATGACCGCGGTGTCGGCGCTGGTCGACCACCAGTGCGTCACCTCGTTCAGCGTGGTCGTGCGCTCCTCCTCGAACTCGACCGACCACGCGTTGTCCTGGTCGATCACCTTGGCGAGCGGGCCGCCGAGCAGCGTCCCCGCGCCGACGAGCACCCCCAGCCACGCCAGCACCAGCACGACGGTCACGACCACCCAGCGGCGGCTGCGACGCTCAGGCAGCGACGTCACGACGATCTCCTCCCCAGCGCGCCACGGCGGCCGCACCGGCCGCCCCGAGACCCGCACCGACGAGGACGTCGGTGAGGTAGTGCACCCCGAGCACCAGCCGGTCGGCGCACACCAGCGCACCGAGCAGCAGGGCGACCGCGACCGCGACGTGCGTCCAGCCGCGCTCGCGCAGCGCCGGCCAGGCCAGCACCAGCAGCAGACCGAGGCCGAGCACCCCGGTGAGGGCGTGCCCGCTCGGCATCGAGAAGTCGGTGCCGGCCACCTCGCGCGGCAGGCCGGTGAACGGCGGGCGGTCGCGGGCGACCAGCTCCTTCACCACCGTGGTGGTCACCCCGCCGACGACCAGGGCCGCGACGGCGGCCAGCGCCACCCGCAGCCGTCCCTGCCGCCAGGCGAGCAGCGCGGCGACGACCACGACGCCGCGCAGCGCCCACGGGTGCATCCCGACGGCGACCACCTCGGCGACGTCCGTCATCCAGGGGTTGCGCGCGGCCAGACCCGAGAACGCCTCGTGCACGGCGCGGTCCGGCCCGAAGCCGGCGCCCGAGGCGTCCGTGCTCACTCCACGCGCTCCGGCGTGGGGTCCTGCCCGGCGCCGCGGGCCGCGTCCCGCGTGCGGACGGTGGAGTGGGCGTCGCCGCGCGGCACCCGCACCAGCAGCGCCCCGTGGTCGACCCGGACGTCGAGCCGGGTCGCCTCGCCCACCGGGTCGCCGTCGAGCTGGGACTCCAGCGGCTGGTCCGCCGCGATCCGGAACCGCTTCGCCCGGACGTGCTCGACCCGGGGGTGGCCGCGGCGCTGGCGCGTGAGCACCTGGCCGGCGACGGCGGCCCAGCCGACCACGCCCTGCGGCGCGATCGACACCAGGTCGAGGATGCCGTCGTCGAGCTCGGCGTCCGGCATGAGCACCACGCCGCCGAGCAGCTTGCCGCAGTTGCCGATGACGACGGTGCGGATGCGCCGCGTGACGACCTCGCCGTCGTCGACCTTCATCCGCACGCGCACCCGGTCGCCGTTGAACTTGGCCAGGCCGGAGACGACGTACGCCAGCGGGCCGACCTTCGCCTTGAGGCCCTCGGGGGCGTTGGCCATGATCTCGGCGTCGAAGCCGAAGCCGGCCATCACCAGGAAGGCCCGCTCGTCGTGGTCGTCGAGCCGCATCCACCCGACGTCGACGGGACGGTCGTCGCCGGTGAGCGCGATCCGCACCGAGCCCTCGACGTCGTCGAGCGTGGCGTCCATGTTGCGGGCGAGCAGGTTGCCGGTGCCGGCGGGCACGAGCCCGAGCGAGGTGCCCGAGCCGGCGAGCACCTCGGCGACGGCGCGCACGGTGCCGTCGCCGCCGTGCGCGAGGACGACGTCGGCGCCGCGCTCCAGCGCCTCGCGGGTCTGGCCGGAACCGGGGTCGTCGGCGGTGGTCTCGAGCCACAGCGGCTCGGCCCAGCCGTGCTCGGCGCACACCCGGCTGATCGTGGCCCGGACGGCGTCGGCGTCGTCGACCTTGGTGGGGTTCACGACGACTGCGGCGAGCGGCATGTGCTCCTCCTCGCGGGTGAGGGGCTCGGCGGGGACGGGGACCGGGCGCGCGCGCCGCCGGCGCACCAGCGCCACCGCCAGCACCGCGACCAGGACGACCACGGCTCCCCCGAGCACGAGCAGCAACCAGTCACCGCTCGCGAGCATGGACGAGACCGTAGTGGCAAGGCCCGCGCGCGGCGCGCCGGGCCATGGCTAGCGTTGACCCCGTGATCGACCTCAAGCTCGTCCGCGACCAGCCCGACACGGTGCGCGCCAGCCAGCGCGCCCGCGGTGAGGACGAGTCGCTGGTCGACGCCGTGCTCGACGCCGACGCCCGGCGCCGCTCGACGCTCCAGGAGTTCGAGCAGGTGCGGGCCGAGCAGAAGGCGTTCGGCAAGCAGGTCGCCGCCGCGAGGGGCGAGGAGAAGGCCGCGCTGGTGCAGCAGGCCAAGCAGCTCGCCGAGCGGGTCCGCGCGCTGCAGGCCGACGCCGACGCCGCGCAGACCGAGCTCGACGAGCTGGTCTGGCGCATCCCGAACGTCGTGGTCGACGGCGTCCCCGTCGGCGGCGAGGACGACTACGTCGAGGTCAAGCAGGTCGGCACCCGGCGCGACTTCGCGGCGGAGGGCTTCGAGCCCGCCGACCACCTCGCGGTCGGCGAGGCGCTGGGCGCGATCGACATGGCCCGCGGCGCGAAGGTGTCGGGCGCCCGGTTCTACTTCCTCACCGGCGTCGGCGCGCGGCTCGAGCTCGCGCTGCTGAACCTGGCGATGGACACGGCCACCGCGAACGGGTTCACGCCCGTCATCACGCCGACCCTGGTGCGGCCCGAGGTGATGGCCGGCACCGGGTTCCTCGGCGCGCACGCCGAGGAGGTGTACCACCTCGACAAGGACGACCTGTACCTCGTCGGCACCTCGGAGGTCGCGCTCGCGGGCCTGCACAAGGACGAGATCGTCGACCTGGCCGACGGGCCGCTGCGGTACGCGGGCTGGTCGGCCTGCTACCGGCGCGAGGCGGGCTCGCACGGCCGCGACACCCGCGGCATCATCCGGGTGCACCAGTTCCACAAGGTCGAGATGTTCGTCTACTGCACCGCCGAGGACGCCGAGGCCGAGCACGAGCGCCTGCTCGGCTGGGAGGAGCAGATGCTCGCGGCCGTCGAGCTGCCCTACCGCGTGATCGACACGGCCGCAGGCGATCTCGGCTCGAGCGCCGCGCGCAAGTTCGACTGCGAGGCGTGGCTGCCGACGCAGGAGCGCTGGCTCGAGCTGACCTCGACCTCGAACTGCACCACCTTCCAGGCGCGCCGGCTCGCCGTCCGCGAGCGCGTCGACGACGGCACCCGCCCGGTCGCCACGCTGAACGGGACGCTGGGCACGACCCGCTGGATCGTCGCGCTGCTCGAGAACCACCAGCAGGCGGACGGGTCGGTGCACGTGCCCGAGGCCCTGCGCCCGTACCTCGGCGGCCTCGAGGTGCTGGCACCCCGTGGCTGACCGGGTGCGCGAGGACGCCTGGCTCGTCGCGCTCGACGTCGACGGCACGGTCGTCGACTACGACCAGACCCTGTCCCCGCGGGTGCGCGCGGCCGTGGCCGCGGTGCGCGACGCCGGCCACCACGTCGTCGTCTCGACCGGCCGCTCGATCATGGGCACCGAGCGGGTGCTGGCCGACCTCGGCCTCACCCGCGGGTTCACGGTGTGCAGCAACGGCGCCGTCACGGTCGCCCTCGACCCCGACGAGGACCCGGGCTGGCGGGTGCACCGCACGGTCACCTTCGACGCCCGGCCCGCGGTCGAGCTGCTGCGCCGCGAGGTGCCGGACGCCCTGTTCGCCGTCGAGGTCACGGGCGTCGGCACCCGGGTCACGGGCACGTGGCCCGAGGGCGAGCTGAGCGGGCGGCTGTTCACCGTCCCGTTCGAGGAGCTGCTCGACGGCGAGACCACGCGCGTCGTCGTCCGCAGCCCCGACCGCACCGCCGACCACTTCGTCGAGCTCGCCGAGCGGATCGGGCTGCACGGCGTCACCTACGCGGTCGGGTACACGGCCTGGCTCGACATCGCGCCCGAGGGCGTCTCCAAGGCCAGCGCGCTCGAGGAGGTGCGCCGCGAGCTCGGGGTGGCGCCGGAGCGCACCCTGGCCGCCGGCGACGGCCGCAACGACCTGGAGATGCTCGCCTGGGCTGCCCGCTCGGTCGCGATGGGCAACGCCCCGGCCGAGGTGCGCGCGGCGGCGGGCGAGGTGGCGCCGAACGTGGACGAGGACGGCCTCGCCGTCGTCCTCGAGGGCTTCGTCGGGACCTGACGACGACGACCGTCGCCGTTGGGCCACCTGGGGGATGGCACCGGTTCACCCGGACGGCATAGGTTGCCCGCACCCAACGGCACGAACCGGACGACCGAGCCCACGTCGTCCGGGCCGGACCCCCGCCGAACCGGGGCGATCCCGGCAGCCGTCTCACCCCGGAGGACACGTGCGCAAGACACTCGTGTGCGCGAGCACAGCCGCTCTCGCCCTGGCCGGCATCCCGGCCCTGGTGGCACCGGCGAACGCCGCCGTCACCCCGCACCTCAGCGAGATCCACTACGACAACGTCGGCACCGACGCCGGCGAGGCGATCGAGGTGGCGGCCGACCCGGGCGCCGACCTGACCGGCTGGCGGATCTGGCTCTACAACGGCAACGGCAACGCCTCCTACGACAACGACCCCGTGCCGAACGCGAACGCCGCGGGCTTCGCGGTGGTGACCTACCCCTCGAACGGCATCCAGAACGGCAACCCGGACGGCGTGGCGCTGGTGCGCCCCGACGGCACGGTGGCCGAGTTCCTCTCCTACGGCGGCACCATGACCGCCGTCGGCGGACCGGCCGCCGGTCTGACCAGCACCGACATCGGCGTGGTCGAGACCACCTCGACCCCGGTCGGCCTGTCCCTCCAGCTGGTCGACGGCGCCTGGACCGGTCCGATCGCGAGCACCTTCGGCGCCCCCAACGGCGAGGACGAGGAGGAGCCGCCGCCGCCCACGGGCGCGTGCGGCGACCCGGCCACGCTGATCCACCAGATCCAGGGCAGCGGCGCCACCTTCGACCCGGCGTTCGGCGGCAGCCGCGTCGTCGAGGGCGTCGTGAGCGCGGTCAAGCCCGGCCTGAACGGCTTCTACGTGCAGGAGGAGGCCGACGACGCCGACGCCGACCCGGCGACGTCCGAGGGCATCTTCGTGTACCTCGGCACGGGTGTGCCCTCGCCGGCCTCGGTCGGTCAGACCGTGCGCGTCGCGGGCACGGTCGCCGAGTTCGGCTCGCAGGGTTCGGTCACCCAGCTCGCCGGCACCCAGTCCGTGCCCCTCGCGGTCACGGTCTGCGACGTGCCCGTCACCGAGCCGGTCGCCACCACCGTCACGTTCCCGATCGCCGAGGGCACCGACCTCGAGCGCTACGAGGGCATGCTCGTCACCTTCGAGCAGGACCTGGTGATCAGCGAGTACTTCAACTACGCCCGCTTCGGCGAGGTCGTGGCCGCGGTGCCGCCGAACGGCTGGGACCGCCTGTACACCCCGACCGCCGTGGTCGAGCCGGGGGCCGAGGCCGTCGCGCTGGCCGAGCTCTACTCGCGCAGCCGGATCACGATCGACGACTCCTCGACCCAGCAGAACCCGGCGAACCTCGTCCACCCGGGCAACGGCCAGCCGTTCTCGCTGACGAACACCTTCCGCGGCGGCGACACGATCACCGGCCTCACCGGCGTGGTGGACCACAGCTTCAACCTGTACCGCGTCCACCCGACGCAGTACGGCGAGTACGCCGCGGTGAACCCGCGTCCGGCGGCGCCCGAGGTGGGCGGCGAGATCCAGGTCGCGAGCTTCAACGTCCTCAACTACTTCCTCAACCTCACCTCGGACGGCGACGTCTGCGGTCCGAACCAGGACGAGGAGTGCCGCGGCGCGGACACCGAGGAGGAGCGCCTGCGCCAGCGCGCCAAGATCGTGGCGGCCATCGCCGCGCTCGACGCCGACGTCGTGGGCCTGATGGAGATGGAGAACACGGCGGGCACGGAGCCGGCCGCCGACCTGGTCGACGGCCTGAACGAGCTGGTCGGCGAGGGCACCTACGACTACGTCGACACCGGCGTCGTCGGCACCGACGTGATCCGCCTCGGCATCCTCTACAAGCCGGCGTCGGTCACCCCGGCGGGGGCGTTCGACGTCCTCGACAGCACCGACGACCCGCGCTTCGTCGACACGGCCAACCGGCCGATGGTCAGCCAGACCTTCGACGCCGTCGCCGACGGCGCCCGGTTCACCGTCTCGGTCAACCACCTGAAGTCGAAGGGCTCGGCCTGCACCGGCGACCCCGACACCGGCGACGGCCAGGGCAACTGCAACCTGACCCGGACGGCGGCCGCCGAGGCGATCGTCGACCACCTGGCCACCGACCCGACCGGCTCGGGCGACGCCGACTTCCTGGTCATCGGCGACCTGAACTCCTACGACCACGAGGACCCGATCGACGCCCTCGTCGCCGGCGGGTTCACCGACGAGATCAAGCGGTTCGGCGGCGAGTACGCCTACGGCTACGTGTTCGACGGCCAGGCGGGCTACCTCGACCACGCGCTGGCGAGCGCCTCGCTCGACGGCCAGGTCACCGGTGCGCAGGAGTGGCACCTCAACGCCGACGAGCCGAGCGTGCTCGACTACGACACCTCGTTCAAGCCGGACGCGGTCGACGCGCTCTACGCGCCCGACCCGTACCGCTCGTCCGACCACGACGCCGTGCTCGTCGGGCTCGACCTCACCGCGCCGCCGGCGCCCGTCCTCACCTGCTTCGGGTTCCCGGTCACCATCCGGGGCACCTCCGGTGACGACACGCTGAACGGCACCCCGGGTCGCGACGTCATCTGGGGCGGCGGCGGGAACGACACGATCAACGGCCGCGCCGGCGACGACGTCGTCTGCGCGGGCGGCGGCGACGACGTCGTGATCGGCGGGCCGGGCAACGACCTGGTCACCGGCAACGGCGGCGACGACCAGATCGACGGCGGCCTCGGCCAGGACGAGCTGTACGGCGGCGCCGGTGCCGACGTGCTCCGCGGTGGCGCCGACGCCGACAAGCTGTACGGCGAGGCCGGTCCCGACCGGCTCGAGGGCGGCGCGGGCGTCGACCTGCTCGACGGCGGCGAGGGCCGCGACGTCGAGATCCAGTAGCACCACCGCACCACCACGCCGCGTGCCCCCGTCCCCGCTCTGGTGGGATGGGGGCATGCGGCTGCGGATGGTGGCGACCGACCTCGACGGGACGGTCGTGCGCGCGGACCAGACGATGAGCGCGCGCACCGTCGCCGCGCTGCGGGCCTGCGACGCCGCCGGGGTGCGGGTCGTGCTGGTCACCGGCCGGCCGCCGCGCTGGACCCGTCCGGTGCTCGACGAGCTCGGCACGGGTACGGCGATCTGCGCCAACGGCGCCCTGCTGCTCGACGGCTCGACCGGGGCGGTGACGCGCGCGCGCACCGTCGACCACGACGACGTCCGGCACGTCGTCGGCGTGCTCCGGGACCGCTGGCCGGACGCGCACGTCGCCCTCGAGACCACCGGGGGCTTCGCCCGCGAGCCGGGGTACGTGACCCGCTGGGACACCGCGACCGACGAGCTCGCGGTCGCACCGCTCGAGGAGCTGCTCGCGGGTCCGGCGGCCGTCGTCAAGGTGCTCGTGCGGGTCGAGGGGGGCGACGCCGACGCCATGCTCGCGCAGGCCCGCGAGGCCGTGGGCGACCGCGTCGAGCCGACGCACTCCAGCGCGCGCGACTGCCTGCTCGAGCTCGGGCCGGCGGGCGTCAGCAAGGCCGCGACCCTGGCCGAGGTCGCCGCCGGGCACGGCGTGGCCGCCGAGGACGTGGTCGCCTTCGGCGACATGCCGAACGACGTGCCGATGCTCGCCTGGGCCGGCCGGGGCTACGCCATGACCGGCGGCCACCCGGAGGCGCTGGCCGCCACCGACCGCACGGCGCCCCCGGTGCACGAGGACGGCGTCGCGCAGGTGCTCGAGGCGCTGCTGGAGGCCCAGGAGGTCACCGCGTGAGCGCGGACGACGTCGCCCGCCGGCGCGAGGAGGCCAGGGAGAAGGCCGCCTACCACGCGCAGGCGGCGGCCCGGGAGCAGCAGCGCGACGCCGCGGCGGCCGCGGTGGTGCTGGAGCGGTTCGCGGCGCAGGCGCGCGACGCGGGCATCGCGGTCACCGAGCTGCGCGCCCGGCCCTACAGCGGGCGCGGCCGGTTCCGCACCGGCGTGCGGGGCTGGTACGTCAAGCGCGACGGCTCGCTCGGGGTCGGCGAGGACGGCCGCTGGTACGTGCTGGTCGTGCCGCCGAGCCTGCGGGCGCGGTTCACCGGCATCGACCTCGAGCCGTCCGACGCCTCGCTGCAGGTGGGCAAGGGCGCGCGCGACGGCGAGTCGATCGAGCTGGAGGTGCTGCTGCGGCAGCGGCTCGAGGCGGGCGACGACTTCCCGCAGCCCTGACGGCGACCTAGAGGTACTGGCCGGTGCCCTGGTTCGGCCGCCCGGGCTGACCCTGCGGCTGGCCCTGCGGCTGGCCGGGCTGCCCCGGCTGGCCCTGGCCGCCCGGCAGCGCGCGGCGCATCTGCTGGATCTGCGCCTGCGCGGCCATCTGCTGGGCGACGAGCGCGGTCTGGATGCCCTGGAACAGCCCCTCCAGCCACCCGACCAGCTGGGCCTGCGCCACCCGGAGCTCGGCGTCGCTCGGGGCGGACTCCTCGTCGAACGGCAGCGAGAACCGGCGCAGCTCGGCGGCCAGCTCGGGCGACAGGCCCTCCTCGAGCTCGCGGATCGCCCGCTCGTGCACCTCGGCCAGCCGGACGCGGGCGGCGTCGTCGAGCGGCGCCGAGCGCACCTCCTCGAGCAGCTGCTTCACCATGCTGCCGACCCGCATCACCTTGGCCGGCTGCTCGACCATGCTGGTCGGGTTCTGCTCGCCGCCCTCGTCGCCCCCCGCGACGCCCATGCCCTCCGGGCCCACGACCACGACGGTCTGCTCGCCCTGCTGCGGCTGCTGGTCGGCGTGCTCCTCGTGGGGCTGCTGGCTCATGCCCCCATCCTCACACCGTGAGCAGGAGCTTGCCCACGTGGGAGGACTCCTCGAGCACCGCGTGCGCGCGCGAGGCGTCGTCGAGCGGGAAGGTGGCGTGCACGACCGGGCGGACGGTGCCGTCGGCGACCAGCGGCCAGACCAGCTCGCGCACCTGCCGGACGATGGTCGCCTTCTCGGCCGCCGGACGGGCGCGCAGCGAGGTCGCCATCACCGCGACCCGCTTGCGCAGCATCAGGCCGAGGTCGACCTCGGCCCGCGTCCCGCCCTGCAGGCCGATGACGACCAGGCGCCCGCCGGTGGCGAGCACGTCGACGTTGCGGGCGAGGTACTTCGCGCCCATGTTGTCGAGGACCACGTCGGCGCCGCGGCCGTCGGTGGCGTCGCGGACGCGCGCGACGAAGTCGTCCTCGCGGTAGTTCACGAGCACGTCGGCGCCGAGCTCGGCGCACCGGGCCAGCTTCTCGGCCGATCCGGCGGTGACGGCCACCTGCGCCCCGAGCGCGTGCGCGAGCTGGACGGCCATCGTGCCGATGCCGCTCGAGCCGCCGTGCACGAGCAGGGTCTCGCCACGCTGCAGGCCGGCGGCCATGAACACGTTCGACCAGACCGTGCACGCCACCTCGGGCAGCGCGGCGGCCTCGACCAGGTCGACGCCGGCGGGCACGGGCAGCAGCTGGCCGGCCGGGACCGCGACCAGCTCGGCGTACCCGCCGCCCCCGAGCAGCGCGCACACCTGGTCGCCGACCGACCACTCCTCGACGCCCTCGCCGACCGCCGCGACGGTGCCGGACACCTCCAGGCCGGGCCAGTCCGGCTCGCCGGGCGGCGGCGGGTAGTGCCCGAGCCGCTGCATCACGTCGGCGCGGTTCACGCCGGCCGCGGCCACCCGCACCACCACCTGCCCGTCGGCGGGCTCCGGGTCGGGCACCTGCGCCGGGACCAGGACGTCGGGACCACCGGGCTCGCGGATCGTCACGGCTCGCACGGCCCGACCCTACGGCGACCGCGGGAGGTCCGCGGGGACGTCGACGTCGCGCACGGACGCCGCCGGCAGCGCGCAGGGGACGAGCCCGAGCCGGGCGACGAGGTCGCGGGCCGAGCCGCCGACGGGCGGCGGGTCGGCCCGCACGGCCCGCACGGCGGCCGGGCCGAGGGCGAGGTGCAGCGGCTCGAGGCGTCCGTCCGGTCCCGCGCCGACCACGCCGGGGGCCTCGCCCGCCGCCAGGGCCGCCAGCAGCGGCGTGACCGCCTCGGCACCGGCGGGGGCGTCCCCGGGGAGCACCACCACGGGCTGCTCACGCTCGGTGAGCGTCAGGGCGAGGAGCCCGGCGTGCACCGCGCGGGCCGGACCGGCGCCCGGCGGGTCCTCCCGCGCCCAGCGCACCTCGCGCGGCAGGATGCGCGGCGGACCGACGACGACGACGGTCGTCGCCGGATCGACACCCACCAGGGCGATCTCGAGGAGGGTGCGCTCACCCACCAGGGCGTCCAGCTTGTCCGTCCCGAAGCGTCGGGAGGCGCCACCGGCTAGCAGGAGCAGGCTCGAACCGGGCATGATCCCCACCGTGCCCTACGCCGTCACGGCGACGCGCCGGTACGGCGTTGCTCCATCCGGGTGATAGGACCGGGCACGACCGTCAATCCGGACGGGGTGACGGCCGATGCAGTGCCATCGAGCCGGATCGCCGGCGAGTGACACGCGACACGAGTGGAAGGTCAACCCATGCTGCGCAGCTTCGGCATCAGGTCCAAGATCCTGGCCGTTCTCGCCCTTCCGGTGCTCGTCCTGGCGCTGGCGGCGAGCGTGATCGCGACGACCGCCGTCCGCGACGCCACGAAGGCCCGCCAGATCGAGGCCCTGACCGACCAGGCCGGTGGCCTGGTCGACCTGGTCCGCGGCCTCGGCACCGAGCGCGCCCTCACGGTCGCCTCGCTCGCCGGGAACGAGGAGGCGGGGGCCCAGCTGGTCGCCGTCCGCGCCGCGATCGACGAGGCGATGGCCAAGGTCGACCAGAACAACACCGAGCTCGACCTGAGCAGCCTGGACGAGGCCTCGCGCGCCGGCTACGCCGCCGCGGCCGCCGCCAACGACACCCTGCCCGGTCTGCGCCGCCAGGTCGACGGCGACATCCTGACGCCCGAGACGGCCCTGCTGCGCTACACCGAGGTCATCAACGCCGACATCGCCGTGCCCGCCGCGATCGCCGACGGCGTCGACGACCGCCAGCTCGCCGCCCAGCTGCGCGCCTACTCGGCCAACCTCGAGCTGATGGACGCCATCAGCATCGAGCGCGACATCTCCACCCCGGCGATCGCCGCCGGCGGCTACGACGAGGCCACCCACGAGGCCGCCGTCGACGCCGCCCGCCGCACCGACCTGATCCGCGAGCGCACCACCTCGCTGTCGCTGGCCGCGCAGGTCCGCACGCCGGCCACCGGCTACACCATGCAGCTGGCCCGCCAGCGCACCATCGACGACGCCGACCGCGTGCTCGAGAACGTCACGGTCGACTACTGGGTCGGCGCCTTCGACGAGGACATCGACGCGCTCGGCACCGGGTTCACCGCCCTGATCGACGGCGCCAAGGAGCGCGCGCAGTCGCTGGCCGACGGCGCCGACCGCCGCTCGATCGAGGTCATCGTCCTGGCCCTGCTCGCCGTGCTCGTGCCCGTCGCCCTGGCCCTGTGGCTGGCCCGCCGGATCACCCGCCCGCTGCGCCGCCTGACCGAGGCCGCCGGCCAGATCCGCCGCGACCTGCCGAAGATGGTCGAGCAGATGGCCACCCCGGGCGAGGGTCCGGACATCTCGATCCCCGAGATCCCCGTGCAGTCCAACGACGAGGTCGGCCGCCTGGCCCGCGCGTTCAACGAGGTCAACAGCACCACCGTGGCCACGGCGCAGGAGCAGGCCGCGCTGCGCGGCTCGATCGCCGCCATGTTCGTCAACGTCGCCCGCCGCGACCAGGTGCTGCTCTCGCGCCAGCTGGCCTTCCTGGACCAGCTCGAGCGCACCGAGGAGAACCCGGACACCCTCGACAACCTGTTCAAGCTCGACCACCTCGCCACCCGGATGCGGCGCAACGCCGAGTCCCTGCTGGTGCTGGCCGGCATCGACACCGGCCGGCGCCTGCGCCGCCCGATGCCGCTGGCCGACGTGGTCCGCACGGCGTCGTCCGAGATCGAGCACTACGAGCGCGTCGACCTCGCGCAGCACGTCGACCCGCCGATGGTCGGCCACGCCGCGCTGATCGCCGCCCACCTGCTGGCCGAGCTGCTCGAGAACTCGACCGCCTTCTCCGACCCGGGCAGCCGCGTCCTGGTCTCCACCGAGGCCGGCCCGCTCGGCGTCCGCGTCACGATCACCGACGAGGGCCTGGGCATGAGCCCGGAGGAGCTCGCCGAGTTCAACGACCGGATCCAGAACCCGCCGGTCAGCGAGGTCGTCGGCGCCCAGCGCCTCGGCTTCTACGTGGTCGGCCGGCTGGCCAACCGCCTCGAGGCCGTGGTCACCCTGGCGCCGGGCCGCGACGAGCGCGGCACCGTCGTCACCGTCGACCTGCCGGCCGCGCTGTTCACCCCGGGCAGCATCGAGGGCCCCGACGCCGCGACCGGCTCGGCCGCCGCGGCGAAGGACG
>NZ_BAAHAF010000084.1:0-6652 GCF_054777815.1 Angustibacter speluncae
GGCGACCCGGGCGCGGGCGGCGGACGCGGCGGGGCTCATGCCGCCACCCCCCTGCGGTCGCGGCGACGGGGCGGCGTGCCCGCCCGCACCCGCTCGGCGGCGCGCAGCCGCACCGACGCGGCCCGCGGGTTGGTCTCCTGCTCGTCGCCGGGCGCCTGCTCGGCCCCGCGGGTGAGCAGCCGGAACGTCGGCGCGTGCTCGGGGAGCTCGACCGGCAGGTCGACCGGGGCGGTGCTCGTCGTGCGCTCGGCGAGCGCGTGCTTGGTGAGCCGGTCCTCGAGCGAGTGGTACGACATCACGACCACGCGGCCGCCGACGGCGAGCGCGTCCAGCGCCGCGGGCAGCGCGCGCTCGAGCACCTCGAGCTCGCCGTTCACCTCGATCCGCAGCGCCTGGAAGGTGCGCTTGGCCGGGTTGCCGCCGGTGCGGCGCGTGGCCGCCGGGACGTTCGCGCGGACCAGCTCGACCAGCCGGGCGCTGGTGGTGAACGGCGCGACCTCGCGCTCGCGGACGACGGCGTCGGCGATCCGGCGGGCGAACCGCTCCTCGCCGTAGCGCTGCAGGACGCGCGCCAGGTCACCGGCCGGGTAGGTGTTGAGCACGTCGGCGGCGGTGCGGCCGGTGCTCTGGTCCATCCGCATGTCGAGCGGGGCGTCCTGGCTGTAGGAGAAGCCGCGACCGGCCTCGTCGAGCTGCAGCGAGGAGACGCCGAGGTCGAGCAGCACGCCCTGCACCGCGGGCAGCCCGAGGTCGGCGAGCACCTCGCCGATCCGGTCGTAGACGGCGTGCACGAGCGTCACGCGCTCGCCGAACGGCGCGAGCCGGCGCCCGGCCAGGTCGATGGCGTCCAGGTCGCGGTCGATGCCGACGAGCCGCGCCCGCGGGCAGCGGCGCAGCAGCGCCTCGCTGTGGCCGCCCATGCCGAGGGTCGCGTCGACCACGACCGACCCGGGCTCGTCGAGGGCGGGCGCCAGCAGGGCGACGCAGCGGTCGAGCAGCACGGGCACGTGGCGCGCTGCGGCATCGGAACTCATCTCGACCCTTCACGGGAGGTGCGGGTGCGCCGGGACCCGTGGGGGCGGGCACCCGGTGCGCGTCGGGGAAGTACGCGGGGGAAGTGGGGTGTCGTGAGGTGGGGCGGCCGCCGGGTCGCGTCCGGCGGTGGTGGCCGTCCGCCCGGGTCTCCCTCCGCCCGCTCGGCCTGGCACCGGGGAAGGTGCGCCAGGTCGTGCGGTCGGCTGGAGACCGGGACGGACGGACGTGCGGGGAAGGTCGTGCAGGTCGTGCGTCGGGGTCGTGCGCGCGTCGGGTCGGGGTGGCCGGTCAGAACAGGCCGGGCACCACCTCCTCGGCGGTCGTGGCGAACGCCTCCTCCTGCTCGGCGAGGTAGGTCTCCCAGGCGGGGGTGTCCCAGATCTCGACCCGGGAGCCGGCACCGATGACCGTGACCTCGCGGTCGAGGCCGGCGTAGGTGCGCAGCTGGGTCGGGATCGTGATGCGGCCCTGCTTGTCGGGCATCTCGTCGGACGCACCGGACAGCAGCACGCGCAGGTAGTCGCGGGCCTGCTTGCTGGAGGTGGGTGCCTGGCGCAGCTGCTCGTGCAGCCGGCCGAACTCGGCGGTGGTGAACACGTAGAGGCAGCGCTCCTGGCCGCGGGTGAGGACCAGACCCGGGGCGAGCTGGTCGCGGAACCTCGCCGGGAGGATCAGCCGGCCCTTGTCGTCCAGACGCGGGGAGTGCGTGCCCAGGAACACCGGCGGCCTCCTCCCTGTCCGGGTCGGGGCCCCCCGCCGGCCCCAACGCGCTCCACATTACTCCACTTCCCACCACGGTCAACGCGGAATCGGCCGAGTCGCGCCAGAACTTGAGCCGTTCCCCCAGGTCAGTGCGGGTGGAGCGGTGTGGAGGGGTCTCGGCCGAACCGGTGCCCGGCGGACCGGGACGGGCAGCCGTGGGGCGGTGTCCGTGCTCGCGCCGTGCTCGCTGCCGCCCGGTCCGCCGGTCCGCCACGCGGCGCGCCGGCGTCCGGGGAGGGAAGTGGAGGGGTGCGGGCGAGCGGTCGCCGGGGCCGGCGGCGCGGGGGCGACCCTTCGCGGTCCGCACTCCGTCCCCCTCGGACGCGTCCCGTCGCGTACCGTCAGCAGCAGCGTGGGCACGGGCGTCCACGACGACCCGGGAGGACCTCCGCGTGACCACGACCGGCACCGCCCCGCGCACCCTCGACGACCTGGCGGCGACCGCCGGTTCGGTGCAGGCCGCCATCGAGTCGGTGATCGAGGGCAAGACGCAGGCCGTGCGCACCGCGCTCGCCGTGCTGCTCGCCCAGGGCCACCTGCTCGTCGAGGACGTGCCGGGCGTCGGCAAGACGATGCTGGCCAAGGCGCTGGCCCGCTCGATCGACTGCTCGGTGCGGCGCATCCAGTTCACGCCGGACCTGCTGCCCAGCGACATCACCGGCGTCTCGATCTACAACCAGGAGACGCGCGACTTCGAGTTCAAGCCGGGCGCCGTCTTCGCCAACGTCGTGGTGGGCGACGAGATCAACCGGGCCTCCCCCAAGACGCAGTCCGCCCTGCTGGAGTGCATGGAGGAGCGCCAGGTCACCGTCGACGGCGTCACCTACGTGCTCGAGCCGCCGTTCATCGTGGTGGCCACCCAGAACCCGATCGAGATGGAGGGCACCTACCCGCTGCCCGAGGCCCAGCGCGACCGGTTCATGGCGCGGGTGTCGATGGGGTACCCCTCCTCCGCCGCCGAGATCGACATGCTCGACTCCCGCGACGAGTCCGACCCGCTGGACGCGCTCGAGCCGGTGGCCGACGCCGCGACCGTGCGGGCGCTCGTCGACGTGGTGAAGGCGGTGCACGCCGCGCCGGCCGTGAAGCAGTACCTCGTCGACCTGGTCACCGCGACGCGGCGCCACCCCGACCTGCGCCTCGGCGCGAGCCCGCGGGCGAGCCTGCAGCTGCTGCGGCTGGGCCAGGCCCGCGCGGCGCTGGACGGCCGCGACCACGTGCTGCCGGACGACTTCAAGGAGCTGGCCGCGACCGTGCTCACGCACCGGCTGCTGCCGACGGCCGACGCCCAGCTCGCCCGCCGCTCGGTCGACGACGTGCTCACCGAGGTGCTCGACCGCGTGCCGGTGCCGGCAGCGGCCCGCTGAGGACGCCGCCGTGACCAGCCCGGCGGCGGGTACCCCCGCAGCCGACCCCCGCACCGGACGCCGGCCGCGCCGTCCCGACGCCGGCGCCCTGCCGGCGGCGCTGTCCGGGCTGACCACCCGCGGGCGGGCCTTCCTGGCCGCGGGCGTCGCGACCGCCGCCTGCTCGGTGCTGCTCGGGCAGCGCGACCTGCTGCGGGTGGCCGTGCTGCTCGTGGCCGTGCCGCTGGTGGCGGTGCTCGTCGTCGCGCGCGCCCGCTACCGCGTGCAGCTGTCGCGCACCGTGGCGCCCGCCCGGGTCGACGCCGGGTCGTCGGCGACCGTGCGGCTCGAGCTGGCCAACCTGTCGTCGCTGCCGACCGGCGTGCTGCTGGCCGAGGAGCACCTGCCCTACGTGCTCGGCGCCCGACCGCGGTTCGTGGTCGACCGGCTCGACCCCGGCGCCCGCGCGGCGGTCAGCTACACGCTGCGCAGCGACGTGCGCGGACGGTGGGAGGTCGGGCCGGTGCGGCTGCGGCTCACCGACCCGTTCGGCATGTGCGAGGTCGGGCGGTCCTTCCGCGCCACCGACCCGTTGGTGGTGGTGCCCAAGGTGCACCCGCTGCTCCCCCTGCGCGCCGCCGGCAGCTGGCGCGGGTCGGGCGACTCGGTCACCCGCACCGCGGCCGCGTCCGGCGAGCACGACCTGGCCACCCGCGAGTACCGGTACGGCGACGACCTGCGCCGGGTGCACTGGCGCTCGACCGCCCGCCGGGGCGAGCTGATGGTGCGCCGCGACGAGCAGCCGCACCAGCTGCAGGCCACCGTCCTGCTCGACCGCCGCGCGGTCGGCCACCGCGGCGAGGGCCCGGCGTCCTCGTTCGAGTGGCTCGTCAGCGCCGCCGCGTCGGTGTGCCACCTGCTCGTCGACGCCGGGTACGGCGTCCGGCTGGTCAGCGACGACCTCGAGACCGGCTGGACCGGGCGCGAGCACGTCGGCGGGGTCGGCACGCTGCTCGACCGGCTCGCGGTCGTCGACCTCGGCGGGCCCGGCGAGCTGTCCGCCGCGACCACCCTGCTCTCGCGCGCCGGCGGCGACGGCCTGGTCGTCGCCCTGCTCGGCGAGGTCGGCCCGGACGAGGCGCACCCGCTCGCGTCCCTGGCCCGCCAGGGCACGACCGGGATCGCGGTCCTGCTGCGCACCACGACCTGGGCCGCGCTGCCGCCGCGGCGCGCGGGCGAGATCGACGGCGCCCGCGAGGCCGCCTCCGGCACCCTCGAGCTCGGTGGCTGGTCGTGCGTCGAGGTCGACGCCCGCACGCCGGTCCCGGTGGCCTGGGAGCGGCTGGTCGCGCGGCACGCCGCCCAGCAGGGCGGCGGCGCCGTGGCGGGAGCCCGACGGTGACCCGCGCGACGCGCACCCGGCTGGTCGCGGCGCTCGCGGTGCTGCTCGCGGCGACCACCTTCTTCCCGCTCGTCCAGGGCCTGGGGTGGCTCGTCGAGCTCACCGCCGTCCTGGCGGCGGGCGTCCTGCTCGCGTCCGCCGGCCGCCGGGTGGGCGGCACCGCAGCCGGCGCGGCCGGCGGGCTGCTCGGCGCCGCGCTCGCCCTCACCTGGGTCTACGCCCTGCCCGAGGCCGTGCTGTTCGTGCTGCCCGGCCCGGCCACCGTCGAGCGGTTCGTCGAGCTCGCGGTGCAGGGCGGCGACACCATCACGGGCTCGGCGGCGCCCGCCCCGGCCACCCCGGGCCTGCGGATGGTCGTCGTCGCGGGACTGGCCCTGGTGTGGTGGCTGGTCGACCTGGTCAGCGTCGCGCTGCGGCGTCCCGCGGTCGCGGGCCTGGCCCTGCTCGCCGTGTACTGCGTGCCCACCGCGCTGGTCGCGCGCGGCCTGCCGTGGTGGTGGTTCGTCCTGGCCGCCACCGGCTACCTCGTCCTGGTGTCGTCCGACGCGCAGGAGCGGGTGGCGCGCTGGGGCCGCGTGGTCGGCAGCTCGGGCAGCGAGGAGGGACGCTCCGCGTCGCTGTCGGCCACCGGACGGCGGGTCGGGGTGCTCGCGGTCGTCGCGGCGGTGCTGCTGCCCGGCCTGGTGCCGGGGCTGTCCGAGAGCCTGCTGCCGAGCGGCGACCTGCCGGGCGACGGCCCGGGCAACGGCACGATCGCCGTGCTGAACCCGATCCTGTCGCTGCGCGACGACCTGTCGGCCAACGACGACGTCGTGGTCTTCACCTACGAGACCGACGACCCGGTGCCCGACCCGATCCGGCTCGTCACCGTCGACTCCTTCGACGGCGAGACGTGGGAGCCCACCTACGGCGACATCGACCGCGACCAGCGGGCGGCCGACCAGTTCCCTCCGCCGCCCGGCCTGGGTGGGGGCGTCACCACCCAGCAGGCCCGCACGTCGGTGCAGATCCAGGCCCTGCGCCAGGGCTGGCTGCCCTCGCCGTACCCGCAGACGCGGATCGACATCATCGGCCCCTGGATCTACGACGAGACCACCTTCAACGTCGTCGGCGACGGCACGCAGACCGAGGAGGGCCTGCGCTACACCGTCCTGCACGAGCTCGTCGAGCCGGACGCCGCGGTGCTGGCCACCGCCGGTCCCCCGCCGACCGAGGTGGTCGAGCGCTGGACCGCGCTCCCCGAGGGCACCCCCGCCTCGATCACCACGACCGCCCAGCAGGTGGCGGGCCAGGGCACGGCGCTGGAGCAGGCGGCGCGCCTGCAGGCCTGGTTCCGCAACGGCGGCGGGTTCCGGTACTCGCTCGACGCGCCGCCGGAGAACGGCTCGTCCGCGGTCGCCGACTTCCTGCAGCGCCGCAGCGGCTACTGCGTGCACTTCGCGTCCGCGATGGCGCTGATGGCGCGCTCGATCGGCATCCCGGCCCGCGTCGCCGTCGGATGGCTGCCCGGCGAGCGCGTCGGCGAGGGCCGCTACGAGGTCTCCCAGCAGGACGCCCACGCGTGGCCCGAGCTGTACTTCGAGGGCGCCGGCTGGCTGCGGTTCGAGCCCACGCCGGCCACCCGGGCGGGGACGCTCCCCGGGTACTCCGCGCCGACCGCCGAGCCCGAGCCGACCGCGGCGCCGAGCACCTCGGCGAGCTCGAGCGCCGCGCCGGCGGGCCCGACCAACCCCCGTGACGTCGACGAGCCGAGCAGCGCGCCCGACCGCTCGCTGGTCGAGGTGCTGCGCGACGTCCCGTGGCGCGTGGTGCTCGCCGTGCTGCTCGTGCTGGCGCTGCTGGCCGCACCGGCCGTCACCACCGTGCTGGTGCGGCGGCGCCGCTGGGCGCGGGCCACCACACCCGGCGCGCGGGCCGAGGCGGCCTGGACCTCGCTGGTCGAGGAGCTCGGCGACCGCGGCGTGCGGGTGCCGCCGCACCTGACCGTGCGCCAGGCCGAGGCCGTCGTCGGGGAGGCGCTGCCGCCTGAGGCCGGGGCGAGCCTGCACCGCGTGGCCCGGGCGGTCGAGCGCGAGCGCTACGCGCCGCCACCCGGCACCCGGGTGCC
>NZ_BAAHAF010000085.1:0-22579 GCF_054777815.1 Angustibacter speluncae
GCAGCAGCACCAGGCGCCGCCGGCGCCGCCGACGCCCCCGCCCGCCCCGCAGGCACCCCCGCCGGCACCCGCAGCGGCTCCGGTCGCCGCGGCCGGCGGCGGGCTCAACCTGTCCAAGGGCCAGAACGCCGATCTCAGCGGCACCGTCCCGGGCCTGCGGGCGGTCTCGGTCGCGCTCAGCTGGGACGTGTCCGGCATCGGCGGCCCGGTCGACATCGACGCGTCCGCGGTGCTGCTCGGCCCCGACGGCCGCGGCCTGTCCGAGCAGCACGTCGTCTTCTACAACAACCTGGCCAGCCCGGACGGCGCGGTGCGCCACCGCGGCGACAGCAGCGGCGCCGGCCAGGGCGTCGACGAGCAGATCGACGTCGACCTCGGTGCGGTGGCCCCGCAGGTCGACCAGATCGCGTTCGTGGTGTCGATCCACGACGGCCAGGCCAAGGGGCAGAACTTCAGCCACGTCGGGCCGACCAGCATCCGGGTGCTCGACCAGGGCGACGGCCGCGAGCTCGCGCGCTACGACCTGGCCGACCGGGGCGGCGAGACGGCGCTGGTCTTCGGGGAGCTGTACCGCAAGGGCGACGGCTGGAAGTTCCGGGCCGTCGGCCAGGGCTACTCCGACGGCTTCGCGGCCGTGCTGCGGGGATTCGGCCTCAACCCCTGACGGGCGGGACGCGACGAGGGGCCGGTCCCGTGCGGGACCGGCCCCTCGTGCGTGCGTGTCGTGCGCGGCTCAGGTCGAGAAGAGCGCGTGCATGAAGCTCTTCTGCCGGTGGTGGCCGTACGCCGGCTGCCCGTAGGCGGGCTGCCCGTACGCAGGCTGCTGGTACGCCGGCTGCGGCGTGTAGCCCTGCGCCGGCGGCGGGGGCGGCGGCGGCGCGTACTGCTGCTCGGCGCGGCCGATCTGCTCCAGCTCGCCGTAGTCGAGGAAGATGCCGCGGCACTGGCCGCACTGCTCGATGTGGACCCCGGCGCGGCTGTACGTCTGCATGAAGCCCGGGCACTTCGGGCACTTGTAGCCCTGGTTCATCCTGCCCCCTCCGTCCGTGCGACCCGTCCGCCCTGGACCGGTCGGCGCGAGCATAGACCCGCGTCCCCCGTGTCAGCGGACCATCGCGCGGCAGGCGGCCAGGTGGGCGGCCTCCGGCTCGGTGGGCGGCCGCTGCTGCTTGGCGCAGGCCACCAGCCCGACGGCCGCCTGCTGCACGACCAGGGCGCGGGCCACCGGGTCGACGACCGGCCACGGGTCGCCGGTCGGTGGGAGCGCCGGCCCGTCCGCGGCCCGGTAGGCGTCGACGAGCGCGGCCCAGGCGTCGGCGTCGACCAGGCCGGCCGCGAACCAGGACGCGGGGCGGGCGAGGTCCCACACCGCAGGACCGGTGCCGAGGTCGTCGACGTCGACCAGGCACCACCGCCCCCCGTGCTCGACGAGCTGGCCCAAATGCAGGTCGCCGTGCACGAGCCCGCCCGCCGGGACGGGCGCCTCCCCCACCGCCCAGTCCGGCGCGGTGCAGGAGGCACCGAGCACGGTGGCGACGTCCGACCGCGGCACGGCGCCGACCTCGACCGCACGGCGCAGGGCTCGCGCCACCCGGGCGGGGCCGGTGGTCGGGGGCAGCGGCCCGGGGTCGGCGCGGTGCAGGTCGGCGAGCAGCGTCCCGAGCTCCGTCCACGGCACGCCCTCGGCGTCCGGGACGGGCGCCCGCGCGGCGGGCCAGGACGACGCGCGCCCGTCGGGCGGCCCGAGCGGGGTGAGCAGCGCGGGCACCCGCGCGGCGACGGCGAGCCGGTCGGCGAGCAGCGCGGGCTCGGTGCCCGGGTGCTGCTTGGTGACGGTCGCACCTGTGCGGACGACCAGGCCGTGCCGGTCGAGCACCACGGGGGCGTCGGCCTCGTGCTCCAGGACGCCTCCTCGCGGACGGACGCAGCGCGCGCCGACTTGCCCGGGACGCACCCAGGTGCCTACTGTCGCTATATCGAGTCGATACAACGCCTCGATGCAGCGACCCGGTGCATCCACCCGATGCCTCGACGGACGGAGGGCAAGCATGGCACGCCGCGGCGACGTGCTCGGCCTGGCCGTCCTCGGCCTGCTCCACGACAGCCCGCTGCACGGCTACGAGCTGCGCAAGCGGCTGGCCGCCACGCTCGGCATGTTCCGCGCCCTGTCCTACGGCAGCCTCTACCCGGCGCTGCGCTCGCTGGTCGAGCGCGGCTGGATCGTCGAGCAGCACGCCGCGGCCGAGCGTCCCGCCGCGTCCCCGCCGCCGCTGTCCGGCAAGCGCGGGCGCGTGGTCTACGAGCTGACCGCCGAGGGCAAGGAGCACTTCCAGGCGGCGCTGGCCGAGAGCGGTCCGGCGTCGTGGGAGGACGGCGACTTCGACGTCCGGTTCGCGTTCTTCGCCCAGCTCGACGCGGCGACCCGGCTGCGCATCCTCGAGGGGCGCCGCACCCGGATGAGCGAGCGGCTCGACAACCTGCGCCGCTCCTTCACCCGCTCCCGCGAGCGCTGGGACGACTACACCCTCGAGCTGCAGCGGCACGGGCTCGAGTCGGTCGAGCGCGAGGTGCGCTGGCTCGACGGCCTGATCGACAACGAACGCCGCGGCGGTTCGCCACCCACGGACTGAGTCCCGCCGCCCCCTGACCCACCCGCACCACCCACGACAGAGCTCGACCCCTCACTGAACCAAGGAGAAATCGGATGGGATCCGTCCGCGTCGCCATCGTCGGAGTCGGCAACTGCGCCGCCTCGCTCGTCCAGGGCGTCCACTACTACGCCGACGCCGACCCGTCCGGCTTCGTCCCCGGCCTCATGCACGTGCAGTTCGGCGAGTACCACGTGCGCGACATCGAGTTCGTGGCCGCGTTCGACGTCGACGCCAAGAAGGTCGGCTTCGACCTGTCCGAGGCCATCGGCGCGAGCGAGAACAACACGATCAAGATCTGCGACGTGCCGCCGCTCGGCGTCACCGTGCAGCGCGGCCACACCCTCGACGGCCTCGGCAAGTACTACCTCGAGACCATCGAGCAGTCCGACGCCGACCCGGTCGACGTCGTCGCCGCGCTCAAGGAGAGCAAGGCCGACGTCCTGGTCTGCTACCTGCCCGTGGGCTCGGAGGAGGCCGCGAAGTTCTACGCGCAGTGCGCGATCGACGCCGGTGTCGGCTTCGTCAACGCCCTGCCCGTGTTCATCGCGGGTACCAAGGAGTGGGCCGACAAGTTCACCGCGGCCGGTGTGCCGATCGTCGGCGACGACATCAAGTCGCAGGTCGGCGCCACCATCACCCACCGCGTGATGGCCAGGCTGTTCGAGGACCGCGGCGTGATCCTCGACCGCACGTACCAGCTGAACGTCGGCGGCAACATGGACTTCAAGAACATGCTCGAGCGCGACCGCCTCGAGTCGAAGAAGATCTCCAAGACCCAGGCCGTGACCTCGAACGTCCAGCACGACATGGGCAAGCGCAACGTGCACATCGGCCCGTCCGACTACGTGCAGTGGCTCGACGACCGCAAGTGGGCCTACGTCCGGCTCGAGGGCCGTGCGTTCGGCGACGTCCCGCTGAACCTGGAGTACAAGCTCGAGGTCTGGGACTCCCCGAACTCGGCCGGCGTCATCATCGACGCCGTGCGCTGCGCCAAGATCGCGATGGACCGCGGCATCGGCGGCCCGATCCTGTCGGCGTCGTCGTACTTCATGAAGTCGCCGCCGGAGCAGTACGAGGACTCGCTCGCCAAGGAGAAGGTCGAGCAGTTCATCCGCGGCGAGGTCGAGCGCTGACCCGCTCTCCCAGCGTCGATCCGACGGCCCGGTCCCCCTGTGGGGTCCGGGCCGTCGTGCGTCCGGGCGTCGATCCACTCGGACCCCGTCACCACCAGCCGTGGACGGCCCGTCCGAGCGCGAGGGACACCAGGACGGTGACCAGGACCACGGCGGCGACGGCGAGCGCCTGCGTCCGCACGGGCCACGGCCGGCGCAGCACCCACCAGGTGAGGACCAGCCCGACCAGGCCCAGGAGCAGCCCGGGCCCGCCGCCGAGGAACGACACCGGGACCGGGGCGACCGCCAGGACCTGCAACCAGAGCGGCGGGGCGGGGCCGGTCGCGTGGACCTCGTCGGCGAGCACGAGCCGCGGGTGCGGCGACATCCCCGCGCCGCCGCGCACCAGCACCGGCACCCCCTGGCCGTCGTCGGTCGGCAGCCGGAACCACGCGCCGCGCAACCGGGGAGCTGGCACGCCGTCGACCAGCACGGCAGGACGGCCCAGCATCCGGGTCTCGACCACGACCTGCCCTGCGACGCCGTCGATCTCGACCGGCCCGCTCCTCACGGTGGGCCGTCCCCACGGGCCAGCAGCACCTCGGTGACCGCGGCGAGCACCGGCGCCGGCAGGTCGAGCGCCTGCAGGTGCGCGAGCCGCACGTGCAGCGGGGCGCCACCCACCACGACCTCGTGCGCCGCCTTCTTGGCCTCGAAACCGCAGTGCGCGCGGTCGAGCACCGCGAACGCGAGCGCGGGCACGTCGTCGGTGTGCAGCCGCGCGCCGGGCCCGAACCGGACGGAGAGCTCGGCGCCGGCCTGTACCGGCCCGACCGTCACCGAGGTGCGGTGCCCGTGCACCCGCACCTCGACCTCGGCGGAGACCCCGTCGACCTGGGCGGACGGCGCGCCGGCGACGTCGCCGACGACGGTCACGGTCCACGTCCGCGCGGACGGCAGGACGTCGAGCGGCCCGTCGGGACGGTGCACCCGCAGCGTGGCGGACGCGTCGTCCCAGCCGGCCCGGGTGCGGGTGACCACGGGGACGGCCGCACCGTCGTCGTCGACGAGCACGGCCTCGCCGTCGGCACCGGGGACGACGACGAGCTCGAGCCGCTCGGGCGGCACGGGGTCGTTCGCCGGCACCTCGTCGGCGTCGAGCGCGAGCACCGTGCCGGCCTGCGCGAGCACCGGCAGCGTGGTCAGGTCGCGGTGCATCGTCAGCCGGCGGCCGCCGTCGTAGACGCGGTCGGTCAGCAGGTCGACCCAGGTGCCCTCGGGGAGCCAGACCGGCACCGCCGCGAGCCGCGAGACGCGGTCGGCGGGCGTGACCACCGGCGCCACCAGCAGCCGGTCGCCGAACACGACCTGGTCGGGGTGCTCGTAGGCGTCGGGCTCGCCGGGCCAGCGGTGGTACAGCGGCACGACCAGCGGGACGCCCTCGTCCGCGGCCCGGTGGTTCATCGCGTACAGGTACGGCACCAGCCGGTGCCGCAGCCGCAGGAACGCCGTCTGCACCTCCCGCTCGGCCGGCGGGAACTCCCAGGGCTCCTTGTGCAGGAACGGGTTCGAGCCCGAGTGCAGCCGCAGGATCGGCGAGAAGGTGCCGAGCTGCACCCAGCGCGTGGTGAGCTCGTCGTCGCGGTACCCGAACATGTGGCCGCCCACGTCGTGGCTCCACCAGCCGTAGCCGATGTTCGCGGCCGTCGCGGTGAACCGCGGCTGGAACGCCAGCGAGTCCCACGAGATCACGGCGTCGCCGGAGAACCCGACCGGGTAGCGGTGCGAGCCCGGGCCGGCGTACCGCGAGAACGTGAGCGGACGCCGTCCGCCGCGCGCGTTGTCGTGGAAGTGCAGGTGGTTCAGCAGCCACAGCGGGTCGACCCCGGGCAGCCGCGAGTACGGCCCGGACTGCCAGTCGAGCCACCAGAAGTCGACCCCCTCGTCCTCGAGCGGGTGGTGCACCTGCTCGAGGTAGGCGCGGGCGAACGCGGGGTCGGTGAGGTCGAACGGCACCGGCTCGCCGAGGGACGGGTCGCGACCGAGCGCGCGGCACACCCGCTCGTAGGCGTCCTCGTGCCGCCGGATCCCGTCGGCCGGGTGCACGTTGAGCGTGACGCGCAGACCCCGGCGGTGCAGGTCGGCGAGGAACGCCTCGGGATCGGGGAACAGCTCGCGGTCCCAGGTGTAGCCGGTCCAGCCCGAGCCGAGCTCGGGGTCGACGTCCGTGACGTGCCAGTCCATGTCGACGACCGCGACCGAGAACGGCAGGCCCTCGGCCTCGAACCGGTCGAGCAGCGCGGCGTACGACTCGGCGGTGTACCGGTGGTACCGGCTCCACCAGCTGCCCAGCGCCCACCGGGGCAGCAGCGGCTGCGGTCCCGACACGGCGTACAGCGCCCGCACCGCCTCGGCGTGGTCGAGCCCGTAGGCGAACACGTACAGGTCGTCGCCCCCGCCCGCGCGCGGCACCGGCTCGCCGTCGGCGTCGCGCACGAACGAGGCCGAGTCGTCGAGGACGGCGAAGCCGCGCCGCGAGACCACGCCCGGGCCGAGCGGCAGGGCGCCGTCGACGCCGTCGAGGGTCCGGGCCGTGCCGCCGAGGTCGCTCGGCGGGTCGCCGTACCGCCAGACCGAGTGGTAGGTCGTGATGCCGCCGAGCACCTCGACCTGCAGGCCGGCCGCGCTGAACGGCCCCTTGTCGTAGGTCAGCCGCAGCCGCGACGTCGAGACCTGCAGGTGGGTGCCGGAGTCGTCGACGGTGAAGTCCGGCACGGGGAGCCGGCGGTGCACCGCGAACGTCGACGCCCGGTCCTCGAACACCTCGTCCGCGGAGTGCTCGAGCCGGAGCAGGCCGTCGGTGAGCACGGTGACGCGGTAGCCCGGGCCGGTGAGCACGGCGGCGGGGTCGGCGACCGGGTGGGGGGTGGGGTCGAGGGCGCCCGGGACGACCCCCGTGGGTGGGGTGGTGGGTGGCACCCGGCCAGCCTGGCAGGCGCGGGGGTACCGCGGCCTTGCTGCCCACCCTTATGTTTGCGGCGTGAACTCAGGGCAGGTGGCGCCGGGCAGCCAGGCGTCCCTGCGCGAGGCCAACCGCCAGCGCGTGCTCGACGTGCTGCGCGAGCAGGGCGCCCTGACCCAGGTCGAGGTCGCGGGCCTGACCGGCCTCAGTCCCGCCACCGTCTCGAACGTGGTCAAGGACCTCGACGCGACCGGCGTCGTCGAGCTCTCGCCGAGCGTGCGCAACGGCCGGCGCGCGGTGCAGGTCTCGCTGGCCACCGGTCACAGCCTGGTGGCCGCGATGGTGTTCGGCGACCGCGACGTGCGGGTCGGCATCGGCGGCTCGCCGCTGGAGGTGATGGGACGCCGGCGGATGCCGCTGCCCGCCGACCACCGCGCCGACGAGGGCCTCGAGCGCGCCGCCCGGCTGCTGCTCGCGGTGGTCGAGGAGTCGGGCAAGTCGATGACCGACCTGCGGGCCGTGTGCGTGGGCGTACCCGCCCCGGTCGACCTGGTGTCGGGTCACGTGGGGTCGCAGGACATCCTCCCGGGGTGGCGCGGCGTCGCCGTCGGCGAGGCCGTCGAGGACGTCGTGCAGGTACCCGTCGTGGTCGAGAACGGCGCCAACCTCGCCGCGCTGGGCGAGCTGAGATCCGGTGCGCTGCAAGGGGTCGAGAACGGCGTCTACGTCAAGCTGTCGTACGGCGTCGGTGCCGGGCTCATCCTCGGCGGCGACCTGTTCCGGGGCAGCACCGGCACCGCCGGCGAGATCGGCCACGTGACCATCGACGAGAACGGGCCGCTGTGCCGCTGCGGCAACCGCGGGTGCCTCGAGACCTACGTCGGCTCGCACGCGCTGCTCGACGCGCTGCGCCCCACCCACGAGCGGCTCACCCTGCGCGACCTGGTCGCGCACGCCCTCGACGGCGACCCCGGCTGCCGCCGGGTGCTCGAGGACGCCGGGCGCCACCTCGGCGTCGCCCTCGCCGGCGTCGTCAACCTGGTGAACCCCTCGGTCGTCGTGCTCGGCGGCGAGCTCGCCGAGGTGGGTCCGATCATCACCGTGCCGCTGCAGACCGCGCTCGAGCGCTGCGCGATCCCCAGCGCCGCCGCGTCGGTGCGGGTGGAGGTCGCCGCGCTCGGCACCGACGCCGACGTGGTCGGCGGCCTGGTCGCCGCCGACCTGCGCTCGCCGCTGCACGAGGCGGTCGCGGCGGGTCTTGCGTCAACGCGTTGAATTCAACTCTTGACCTCAACGGTCGTCTCGGAGTTGACTGCCGCCTGGCCGCACCACCGTGGATGACGGCGTCTGATCGAGGGAGCTCAGAGATGCCCCGTTCCCCCCGTTCCACCCTCACCCGGGTCGCAGGCGCCGCGCTCGCGGTCGGTCTCGGCCTGGCCCTGACCGGCTGCGGCGGCGACGACGCCGGTGGCGGCACCACCGACGGTGGCGGCGGTGAGGGCGGCGAGGCGCTGAAGATCGCGCTGCTGCTACCGGAGTCGAAGACCACGCGGTACGAGACCTTCGACCGCCCGCTGTTCGAGGCGGCCGTCGAGGCCGACTGCCCCGACTGCGAGGTGCTCTACAGCAACGCCGACCAGGACGCGAGCAAGCAGCAGCAGCAGGCCGAGGCCGCGCTCACCCAGGGCGCGAACGTCCTGGTGCTCGACCCGGTCGACGGCGAGGCCGCCGCCGGCATCGCGGCCAGCGCGAAGAGCAGCGGCGTGCCCGTCGTGGCCTACGACCGGTTCGTCGAGGGCGCCGACTACTACGTCTCGTTCGACAACCAGACGGTCGGCGAGATCCAGGCGCAGACGCTGGTCGACCTGCTGACCGAGGCGGGCACCACCAGCGGCGACGTCGTGATGATCAACGGCTCGCCCACCGACCCGAACGCCGCCAGCTTCAAGGAGGGCGCGCACAGCGTGCTCGACGACAGCGGCTACACGATCGCGGCCGAGTTCGACACCCCGGACTGGAGCCCGGACGAGGCGCAGGACTGGATGGAGGGCCAGATCTCGGCCGTCCAGGGCTCGCTGGTCGGCGTCTACGCCGCCAACGACGGCACCGCCGGCGGCGCCATCGCCGCGCTCAAGGGCGGCGGCGTCGACCCGCTCCCGCCGGTGACCGGCCAGGACTCCGAGATCGCCGCGATCCAGCGCATCCTCGCCGGCGACCAGGCGATGACGATCTTCAAGCCGTACGCCCCGCAGGCCGAGGCGGCCGCCAAGGCCGCGATCGCGCTGGCCCGCGGCGAGGAGCCGGAGTCGACCGGTGACACCGACGGCATCGCGTCCACCATCCTCGACCCGGTCGCGGTGACCGCCGACAACGTGGGCGAGGTCCTGATCGACGCCGGCATCTACGACGCGGCCGACATCTGCACCGCCGACTTCGCCGACGCCTGCGCCGCCGCCGGCATCGGCTGACCCCGGGCACCGGACGCGCGACCTGAGCACCACCACGGACCCGGTCGACGGGTCGGGGCACCGGCCCCGGCCCGTCGACCGGCCCGTGCGACCGCACCACCACCGCAGCACCCCGAGCACCCCCGAGCACCACCGCCTCCCAGGAGGGACCGCACGCATGACCGCCACCCACGCACCGGCCCAGACCGCCGTGCTCTCCCTGTCGGGGGTGTCCAAGGCCTTCGGCGCGGTGCAGGCGCTCAAGGACATCGACTTCGACGTCCACGCGGGCGAGGTCGTCGCCCTCGTCGGGGACAACGGGGCCGGCAAGTCGACGCTGGTGAAGACCATCGCCGGCGTCTACACCCCCGACTCCGGCCGGATGGTGTTCGCCGGCCGGCAGGTCTCGGTCACCAGCCCGGGTGAGGCCCAGCGGCTCGGCATCGCGACCGTGTTCCAGGACCTTGCGCTGTGCGACAACCTCGACGTCGTCGCGAACCTGTTCCTGGGCAGGGAGTCCCACCGCGGCGTCGCCCTCGACGAGGTGGTGATGGAGCAGGAGTCGTGGCGGCTGCTGCGCCAGCTCAGCGCCAAGATCCCCTCGGTGCGCATCCCGGTCGCGAGCCTGTCCGGCGGCCAGCGGCAGACCGTGGCCATCGCCCGGTCGCTGCTCGGCGAGCCGAAGGTCGTCATGCTCGACGAGCCCACGGCCGCACTGGGTGTCGCGCAGACCGCCGAGGTGCTGAACCTCGTCGAGCGGCTGCGCGAGAACGGCCTGGCCGTGATCCTCATCAGCCACAACATGTCCGACGTCATGGCCGTCGCCGACCGCGTGACCGTGCTGCGGCTGGGCCGCAACAACGGCACGTTCCGGGTCGCCGAGACCAGCGCCGAGCAGGTGATCTCGGCCATCACCGGCGCCACGTCCAACGCCGTCACCGAGCGGGCCGCGCGCTCGCTCGACAAGCAGGCCCCCGGGCAGGAGCAGCGATGACCGACCTCAGCAAGGCCCCCGCCGAGACCGCGGCGGCGCTGCCGGCCGACCTGCAGGACGAGCGGCTCATCTCGTCCCAGGGCATCGGCGGGTTCGTCCGCGCGTTCCTCACCCGGCTGCGCGGCGGCGACCTCGGCCCGCTGCCGGTGATCATCGGCCTGATCGTGATCTGGGGCGTGTTCTACGCCCAGAACGACGCGTTCCTGTCGAGCCGCAACCTGGTCAACCTCACCCTGCAGTGCGCCGCCACCGGCACGATCGCGCTGGGCATCGTCCTGGTGCTCATGCTCGGCGAGATCGACCTGTCGATCGGGTCGGTCAGCGGGCTGTCGGCGGCGATCCTCGCGGTGGGGGCGGTGTCGAACGGCTGGCCGCTGCCGGTGGCGATCCTGGCCGCGCTCGGTGCGGGCGCCCTGATCGGCCTGGTCTACGGGTTGCTGTTCACCCAGTTCGGCGTCCCGAGCTTCGTCATCACCCTGGCCGGCCTGCTCGCCGTGCTCGGCCTGCAGCTGCGGGTGCTCGGGGCCGAGGGCTCGATCAACATCCCCTTCACCTCGACGATGGTGCGGTTCGCGCAGCAGACGTTCCTGCCGTCCGCGCTGGCGTACGCGCTCGTGGTCGTCGTCGTGGCCGCCTACGTCGGGAGCCGGCTCGCCGGCAGCGCGCGGCGCGCGCGGGCGGGCCTGTCGAGCACCCCGGTGGTGCTGCTGGCGGTGCGCGCCGTGGCGCTGCTCGTCGTGCTCGCCGTCCCGGTCGCGGTGCTGAACCAGGACCGCGGCGTGTCGGTCATGTTCCTGCTGTTCCTCGCCCTCGTCGTGGTGGTCGACCTGCTGCTGCGGCGCACGAGCTGGGGTCGCTCGGTCACCGCCATCGGCGGCAACGTCGAGGCCGCCCGCCGGGCCGGCATCAAGGTGCGCCAGGTGTACGTGTCGGTCTTCGTCGCCTGCTCGACCCTGGCGGCGCTCGGCGGCCTGCTCGCGGCCAGCCGGCTCGCGGCGGCGAACCAGAGCAGCGGCGGCGGCGACACCAACCTGAACGCCATCGCGGCCGCGGTGATCGGCGGCACCAGCCTGTTCGGCGGACGGGGGTCGGCGTACTCGGCGCTGCTCGGCATCCTGGTGATCCAGTCGATCTCCAACGGCCTGGCGCTGATCAACCTCGGCACCCCCGCGCGCTACATGATCACCGGCGGCGTGCTGCTGCTCGCCGTCATCGTCGACTCGCTCAGCCGCCGCAGCCGCGCGTCCCACGGGCGCGCCTGACGGCGGGGCGCGGCTCGAGCGGGCGGGCACCCGCTCGCGGACGGGCCGGAGGACGTCCCGGGGTCGCACCCCGGGACCCTCCGGCCCTCGCCGTCCCGGCCTACCCTCGCGGACGTGACCAGCCCCGCGCAGCGCGCCACCTGGCCGGCGCTGCGGGGGGTGCTCACGTCGGCCGGGTACCGCCGGCTGCTCGGCACGCGGCTGGCGTCGCAGGCCGGGGACGGGATGTTCCAGGTCGGCCTCGCCTCGCTGGTGTTCTTCTCCCCCGAGCGGGCGACGACGACCTCGGCCGTCGCGTGGGCGTTCACGGCGGCGCTCGTGCCGTACACGGTCGTCGGGCCGTTCGCCGGGGTGCTGCTCGACCGGTGGCGCCGCCGGCAGGTGCTGCTGGCGGCCAACCTGTTCCGCGCGGTCGTCGTGCTCGGCGTCTCGGCCCTCGTCGTCACCTCGGGCGTGGCGCCCGCGCTCTACGTCCTGGTGCTGGTCTGCCTCAGCGTGAACCGGTTCTTCCTGGCCGGCCTGTCGGCGGGGCTGCCGCACGTGGTGCGCGCCGACGACCTGGTCGTCGCGAACGCGGTCACCCCCACCGCCGGGACGGTCGCCGCGCTGCTCGGCGGGGTCGCCGGCTTCGGTCTGCGCTCGGCGCTCGGGGCGGGCGACCGGTCGGACGCCGTGGTGCTCGCGGCGGCGGCCGGCCTCTACCTGGTGTCGGCCGCCGTGGTGCTCGGCCTGGGCCGCGACCGGCTCGGACCCGACGACGGGCCGGGCCCGGGCCCGGTGCGGCAGCAGCTCGCGTCGACGGCCCGTGGGCTGGTGGCCGGGGCGCGGCACGTCCGCGAGCGCCGGGCCGCGTTCGACGCGCTCGCCGTGATCGCCTCGCTCCGCACGGGGTTCGGGCTGTTCACCCTCACCACGGTGCTGCTCGCCCGCAACACCCTGACCGACCCCGCCGACGTCGACGCCGGCCTCGCGCTGGTGGCGGCCGCGTTCACCGCGGCCGGGGTCGGTGCGGGGGCCGCCGCGGTGCTGACGCCGGTCGTGGCCCGCCGCACCGGGTTGCGGGCGTGGGTGGTGGGCAACCTGCTGGCTGCGGCGGCGGTCGAGCTCGGCCTCGCGCTGGTGCTCACCGGGACCACCCTGGTGGTCGGCGCGTTCGTCCTGGGGCTGGCCGCGCAGGCGGTGAAGATCGGCGTCGACACCGTCGTGCAGACCAGCGTCGACGACGCCTTCCGCGGCCGGGTGTTCACCTTCTACGACACCGTCTTCAACGCCGCGTTCCTCCTGGCGGCGCTGGTCGCGGTGCTCGGCGTCCCCTCGTCGGGCGACGCGCCGTGGGTGCCGGCCGCGGTGGCGGTGCTGCTCGCGGCGACCGCCTGGGTGTACGGACGCCGTCCGGCGTGACCCGTCCGGGCGTACCCGGCGCGGAAGCGCTCAAGCACGCTGCGGCGCCTGACGATCTGCACCCGTGCCCACGTCCGCCCCCGGAGACGGCGCGCGCTGGGTACCGCACCCCGTGCGCGCGGCCGCGCTGCGCGTGGCCGCCGTCGTCATCCCGGTGCTGGTCGCGGTGGGGGTCGGCGCGCTGGTCGGTTCGCTGCTGCCGCCGGCCCACACGCTGCGCGGCGTCCTGCTGCAGTGGACGGCGGTGCTCGGCGCCTCGACCGTCGCCGCGGTGCTGGTCGAGCGGCTGACCCGGCGGCTGCTGCCGATCGCCACGCTGCTGAAGCTGTCGATGCTCTTCCCCGACCGCGCGCCGTCGCGCTACAAGCTCGCCCGGCGGGTGGCCGGCACCGGCGCCCTGGCGTCCGAGCTCGAGCGGGCGCGCAAGGCGGGCGTGCACGGCGACCGCCAGCAGGCCGCCGAGACGATCCTCGCCCTGGTCGGGATGCTCGGCGACTACGACAGCCGCACCCGCGGCCACTCCGAGCGCACCCAGCTGTTCGTCAGCATGCTCGCGGACGAGATGAAGCTGCGGGCGGAGGACCGCGACAAGCTGGTCTGGGCGGCGCTCGTGCACGACATCGGCAAGCTGCGGGTGCCGACCGAGGTGCTGAACAAGCCCGGGAAGCCGGACGAGGACGAGTGGGAGCGGCTGCGCAGCCACCCCGCGGCCGGCGCGACCATCTGCTCGCCGCTGCAGGAGTGGCTCGGCCCGTGGTGGCCTGCGATCGAGCAGCACCACGAGCGCTTCGACGGCCTGGGCTACCCGCACGGGCTCGCGGGCGCCGAGATCAGCCTCGGCGCGCGCATCGTGTCGGTGGCCGACTCCTACGAGGTGATGACGGCCGCACGCCCGTACAAGAAGGCGATGTCGGCGACCGCCGCCCGCGAGGAGCTCGCCCGCTGCGCGGGATCGCAGTTCGACCCCGTCGTCGTGCGCGCCTTCCTCAGCATCTCGCTGGGACGCCTGCGCTGGGCCGCCGGCCCGCTCGCCTGGGTGGCGCAGGTGCCGGTGCTGCAGCCGGTCGCGAACCTCGGCCCGTACGTGGGTCCGCTCCTCGGCAAGGTGGCCGGTGTCGCGGCCGGTGCGGCCACCGCGGGCGCCGCGCTGCTCGGCCTCGGGCTCGGCCCCGGGCCGGCCGTCGCGTCGGAGCCCGTCGCCGCCCCCGAGCAGCGGCAGGAGGCGCAGGACGAGCGCCCCACCGCCCCCGAGACCGCGCGTCCGACCGACCCCGCGACCCCGACGACCGCACCGGTGGCCACGCCCACGGCGCTGCCCACGTCGACGCCGTCGAGCACCGCGCCCGCGCCCGTGCGGCCGGTGCCCGCGCCGACGACCGCGGTGCCGACCGCGGTCCCGACCGGTGCCGCTCCGGCACCGCAGCCCCAGCCCGGCCCGCAGCCCCGGCCCGAGCCCGAGCCCCAGCCCCAGCCCCGACCGAACCGGGCGCCCGTCGCGGCCGACGACGCCGCCGGGACCGCCGAGGACGCCGCCGTCGACGTCGACCTGCTCGCCAACGACGGCGACGCGGACGGCGACGACCTGGTCGCCCTGGTAGTGGCGGGCCCGCAGCACGGCACCGCGTCGGTCGCCGGCAGCGTGCTCCGGTACGTCCCGGCGGCCGACTGGTCCGGCACCGACGTCCTCACCTACGAGGCCCGCGACCCCGCGGGCGCGAGCGGCACCGCCACGGTGACGCTCACGGTCGCCCCCGTGAACGACGCACCCGTGGCGGGCGGTGCGGCGGCCACGACCGCCGAGGACACCGCCGTCGACGTCGACCTGCTCGCGTCCGCCGGCGACGTGGACGGCGACACCCTCGCAGCCGCCGTCACGGCCGGACCGCAGCACGGCACCGCCTCGGTCACCGGCGGCACGCTGCGCTACACCCCGGCGGCCGACTGGTCCGGCACCGACGTCGTCACCTACGAGGTCCGTGACCCCGACGGCGCGAGCGCCACGGCGACGACCACGATCTCCGTCACCCCGGTCGACGACGCCCCGCTGGCCGGGGACGACGCCGCGACCACCGACGAGGACACGGCGGTCCGGCTCGACCTGCTGGTGAACGACGCCGACGCCGACGGCGACCCCCTGACCGCGGCGCTCGCCTCCGCCCCGGCGCACGGGACCGCGACGCTCACCGCCGCCGGCCTGCTCGACTACGAGCCGGACGCCGACCGCCACGGCGCCGACGTCCTCACCTACACCGTGACCGACCCGTCCGGCCGGGCCGCGACCGCCACGGTGACCGTCGACGTGCGGCCGGTCGCGGACGCCCCGCGCGCGGTCGACGACGCGTTCACCGTGGTGGCGGGGCAGACGCTCACCGGTTCGGTGCTCGACAACGACGGCGACGAGGACGGCGACCCGCTCACCGTCGTCGGCGACGACTCGCCCGACCTCGACGTCGCCGTCGACGGCTCCTTCACTTGGACCCCGGGCAGCCCGGGCGTGCGGGTCTTCACGTACACCGTGTCCGACGGCACCCTCACCTCGACGGGGACGGTGTCCGTCACCGTGACCGCCGCGCCCGCCACCGGTCGCCTGCTCTACCTGCACGGCAGCCCCACCGGCGTGCCGGGCCTGCTGTCACCGACCTCGCCCGGCCTGCCGGGCGACTGGGACCTCGACCTGAAGCCGGGGGTGACCCTCGAGGAGGGCAACCTCAAGAAGGACGAGGAGGACAAGCACCCCGAGCGGGTGCGGGAGTGGCGCTACACCGTCCCCGCCGGCGGTCTGCAGCTCGACGGTCCGGTGGCCCTCGACCTGACCAGCCGCACCGACGAGCTCGACCTCGGCGGCGACCACGTCGACTACACCGTGCGGCTCGACGCCTGCCGGGCCGACCTGACGGGCTGCGTCCGGCTCGCCGGCGTCCAGGACGTCCACGTCGAGCGGTGGAGCCCCGGCCTCGGCTACGAGACCCGCACCCTCGCGGTGGGGAGCTCGCACCAGACCGTGCCCGCCGGCTGGGTGCTGCGGCTGCGGCTGCAGGTCGACCACGCCGACCTGTGGATCCCGCTCGACGGGCTGGACCCCTCGGTGCTGCGCCTCACCACCGCCGGCTGACCCGCCCGCCCGGACGGCCGCGTGCCGTCCGGGCGGACGCTGCTCAGCAGGTCGCGCCGAGATGCGCTGCGCGGTAGACGGTGTGGTGGCCCGCGCCGTCGCGCCAGGTGTACCCGGCGACCGAGACCTCACCCGCTGCGAGCGAGGTGCCGGCGGCGGTCTGCCGCGTGGTGTGGGTGGCACCCGGCTCCAGGCCGGTCACCTTCACCTCGCCGAGCGGCGTGGTGATGCGCACGTCCGCCTTCACGGCCTCCTTGTTGCGGGCCTGCACGACGAGCACCACCTTGCCGTTCGCCGCGCACCGCGCCTGCGCCGACACGGCGAGCGAGGTGCTGCCCGCCGTGGCCGGCACGGCCGACGGCGTCACCGGCGCGGACGGCGCCGACGGCGCGGACGTGCCCGCCTCGTTCGTCGCCACCACGGTGAAGGTGTGCGACTGGCCGACCGCGAGACGGCCGACGCGGCAGGTGGTCTCGCCTGTCGTGGTGCAGGTGCGGCCGCCGGGCGAGGCCGTCACGGTGTACCCCGTGGCGCCCTCGACGGCCGCCCAGGACACCCTGGCCGCGGTGTCGGTGCCGACCGCGGTGACGTCGGTCGGGGCCGCCGGGACGACGACCTCGTCCTCGAGCGCCTTGACCCGGATGTCGCGGTAGTAGACCGACTCGCCGTTGCCGTGGTTCTGCACGCCGATCAGGCCACGCAGGTCGCGCGCCGGGTCGGTGCTGGTGAAGTCGTTCACCAGCACGCCGTTCAGTACGACCTGGATGCGCTCGCCCTGCACGCGGATCTCGTAGTCGTTCCACGAGCCCACCGGGAGCAGGGCCTGCTCGACCGCCGCGGGGTCGGCGCCCTGGAACGTGTAGATCGCACCGGTGGTGCGGTCCGGCTCGTCCGTGGCGTCGATCTGGATCTCGTACCCCTGGTTCACCGCGACCCACGGGTCGTTCCCCGGGTCGGGGAAGCCCACGAAGACGCCGCCGTTGTCGTCCTTGACCAGCTTCCAGTCCAGGTGCAGGGCGTAGTCCTCGAGCTCGGTCGGGTGCCACAGCAGCCCCATGCCGCCGCTGCCCTTCAGCGAGCAGTCGGCCTGCCGGCCGAACGACCCCGGGCCGGCCATGTTCCAGTCCTCGAAGCTGGCCAGGGTGCCGTCGAACAGCGGCGTCCAACCCTCCTCGCCGACCGGGGCGCAGATGTCGGTGAGCTCACCGACCCGCAGCAGGTCGAGGTTGACGTTGCCGTCGTCGCCCTCGCCGTAGAGGACCGTGATCGTGTTGGCGCCGGCCCGCAGGTCGAGCTCGCGGTTCGCGAACGCCCACTCCTTCCAGGTGCCCGTGCTCGGCAGCTCCCACGGGTCGACCTCGGTGCCGTTCACCAGCACCGACACGGTCTTGGTGCCCTCGAACGGGTTGGGGCCGTTGGCGTACCGCAGGTGCACGGGGTACGAGCCGGCCGCGTCGACGGTCGCGGTGAAGGTGACCGCCGTGCCGACGCTCTGGATGCCGTCGACGAACCCGTCGCCGGAGTACCCGTTGTGCTCGGTGTCGATGCCGGCGCTGCCGCGCAGTCCGGCCTCCTCCGCCTCGTACCAGCCGAGGTCGGCCGGGGCCTGGTAGCCCGGGACGGCGTTGAGCGTGTACCAGGCCTCGGTGCTCCAGAGCTCCTCGCCGTCCTGGGAGGTGAACGAGCGCGGCGAGCGCAGGTGCGCCACGCGTCCCGGCCGCAACCCGTCGACCGCGAGCGCGACCGTGCGGCCGTCCTCGGACAGCGAGGCGCCGGTGACCGCGAGCACCTCCTCGCCCACCTTCGGTCCGCCGTACGCGGCGGTGGGCACGTAGCGCCACTGCTGCACCTGGTAGGCCTCGGCGACGCGGGCGGCGGTCTCGTCCGACAGCGGCTCGGTGTAGGTGAGGTCGAACCCGGTCTCGGTGACGCGCACCGACTCGATGTCGAACACGCTCTCCCCGTTGGGAACGAGCTTCTGCAGGCCGTACTTCAGCTTGCCGGCCTCGCCCCAGTTGCCGCCCTCGCCGATGCCGCCGACGTAGAGCGAGCCGTCCGGGCCGAGCAGCGTGCGGTTCACGCCGGCCTCGAGCCCGGCGGTGTGCCGGAAGGCCGCGCCCTGCTGGACGCCGTCGACCTCCTCGAGGAAGCCGCGCTGCAGACCGCCGTAGGTGACGTCGCCGAACACGACCTGGCCGGCGAACGGGCCGTCGGGCAGCAGCACCGGGTTGCTCGGCGAGTTGGCGATCTCGTTCTGCGGCAGCCACAGCACCGGCGGCGTGACCGGCTGGTCCTCGAACGGGCCGGCCGGGTTCTGGTAGTGGTTGAAGAACCGGTCCTGCTCGATGCGCACCAGCTTGGACGACGGCAGCCACGCACCCTGGTTGTCCATCACCAGCAGCTCGCCCTCGGGACCCCAGCCCATCCCGTTCGGCGTGCGCAGACCACCTGCCACGTACTCGATCTCGCCCGTCCCGCGGTCGATCCTGATCGTGGTGCCGCGGTCTGGCGCCGGCTGCGGGTCGGTGGTGGCGCCGCCGTTGTCGATGGCGACCGACAGGCTGACGTAGAAGCTCTCGTCGTCGTGCAGCAGGCCGAAGGCGAACTCGTGGAAGTTGCCGCCGTACGGCCAGTCGGCGTGCCGGCGGTGCTCGAGCAGGCCGTCGCCGTCGGCGTCCGGCAGCAGCTCGGTGAGACCGTCGCGCTCGGACACCCACAGGTTGCCGTCGACGACGTCGACGCCCATCGGGTTCAGCAGGTCGGTGGCCACCTTGGTCCAGGTGACGTCCTCCGGCCCGTCGGCGGTGGTCGCGCCCTCGAGCACGAACACCTCACCAGGAGTGGGGTTCTCGGGCGGACCGGCCGGGCTCACCGCGCCGGAGGTGACGACGACGAGGTCGTCGCCGCGGAAGGTCAGCGCCGACACCATCGGCTCGAAGCCCTCGGGCCGCAGGTCGACCAGGTCGTAGCCGGGGAACACCGAGTCGAGCCGCAGGCCGTCGCCCGCGGTGTCGGTGGCGCCCTCGCAGTACTTCGTCCCGGGGGCGGTGACGCGCACGACGTCGGCCTCGGTGCTCAGCACGGTCGACGGGACCACCTCGAAGCCGGTGGCGCCCGGCGGCTGCCACTCCAGCAGCAGCCGCTGGCCGTACCCGGCCTCGAAGAACTCGACGACCAGGTCGTGGACGCCGGCGGTGAGCGTCACCGTGCCGTCCTTCGGCTCCTCGCCGTGCAGGCCGTCGTGGTCGACCACCACGGCGCCGTCGACCGACAGCCGCGAGCCGTCGTCGCTGGTGAGCCGGAAGGCGTACTCGCCGTCCGCCGGCACGGTGAGGTTCGCCAGCGCGTGCGAGACGAACGCGTCCTCGGCGCCGAAGTCGGCGGCGGTCGTCAGGTCGATCGTGTCGATCCGCTTGTCGACGTTCGGGGTCTGGCCCTCCTTGAGGACGCAGAGCTGCTCGAGCTGCTCGCCGAGCTGGTAGGTGCGCAGCGTGACGCCGGGCTCCTGCGGCGGCAGCGGGTCGCCGGGGGCGGCGGCCGCCGGCAGGGCGGACAGCGTGCTGCTCGCCAGGGCCAGGCCGGTCAGGGCCAGCAGCCCTCGTCCGGCGCGGCGCGGTCGGGTCTGTCCCACGGTGTCCCCCTCGGGGTCGGCCTGGCGTCTTCGCCGGGTTCGGTCCGGAATGTAGGGGGGTTCTGACGTCCGGAACAAGACTTCTGCGTGAAGAAGTCCAAAACTTTCCAACGTGGGAATGTCGCGCGCGGAGGCACTGGACGAGCCGAGCTGGCGTGTCACACGTGTCGCAGCACCACTTCGGTGTCACTTCCGACACCGAAGTGGGGAATCGGACCGCGACCGGGAGAGCCGTCGGGGAGAGGGTGGGTCAGGCCGAGGACTCGGGCTGGTCCGCCCACCAGGCGCGCAGCTCGGCCTCGGCGCGCTCGGTCCCGAGCGGACCGTGCTCCATCCGCAGCTCGAGCAGGTGCCTGTACGCGCGGCCCACCACCGGGCCGGGCCGGATCCCGAGCAGCGCCATCACCTGCTGGCCGTCGAGGTCGGGCCGGATCGCGTCCAGCTCCTCCTGCTCCTGCAGCCGGGCGATGCGCCGCTCGAGGTCGTCGTAGGTGGCGGCCAGCCGGGCGGCCTTGCGCCTGTTGCGGGTGGTGCAGTCGGCGCGGGTCAGCCGGTGCAGCCGCTCGAGCAGCGGGCCGGCGTCGGTGACGTAGCGGCGCACCGCCGAGTCGGTCCACTCGCCGCCGCCGTAGCCGTGGAACCGCAGGTGCAGCTCGACGAGCCGCGCGACGTCCTTGGTGGTGGCGCCGTCGGCGGTCAGCTCGCGCAGCCGCTTCTTCACCAGCTTGGCGCCGACCACCTCGTGGTGGTGGAACGAGACGCCGCCGCCCTCCTCGAACCGGCGCGTCGCCGGCTTGCCGATGTCGTGCAGCAGCGCGGCCAGGCGCAGCACCAGGTCGGGGCCCGGCACCGGGCCGTCCGGGCCCGTCTCGAGCGCGATCGCCTGGTCGAGCACCGTCAGCGAGTGCTCGTAGACGTCCTTGTGCCGGTGGTGCTCGTCGATCGTCAGCCGCAGCGCGGGCAGCTCGGGCAGCACCTGGTCGGCCAGCCCGGTCGAGACCAGCAGCTCGAGCCCCTCGCGCGGGTGGGCGCCGAGCAGCAGCTTGACCAGCTCGGCGAAGACCCGCTCGCGCGAGACAATCTCGAGCCGGCCGGCCATCGCGGACATCGCCGCGAGCGTGGCCGGGTCGACCCCGAACCCGAGCTGGGACGCGAACCGCGCCACCCGCAGCATCCGCAACGGGTCGTCGCCGAAGGACTGCTCGGGGACGACGGGCGTGCGCAGCAGCCGCAGCGCCAGGTCGTCCAGCCCCCCGAACGGGTCGACGAAGGTGAGGTCGGGCAGTCGCACCGCCATCGCGTTGACGGTGAGGTCGCGCCGCGACAGGTCGCCCTCGAGCGTGTCGCCGAACGCCACCTGCGGCTTGCGCGAGGACGGGTCGTACTCGTCCGTGCGGTACGTCGTGATCTCCAGGGTGGAGCCGCCCTTGCGGGCGCCGATCGTGCCGAAGTCGCGCCCGATCTCCCAGTGCGTGTCGGCCCAGCCCCGCACGAGCCCCACGACGGCGTCGGGGCGCGCGTCGGTGGCGAGGTCGAGGTCGACCTCGCCGGTGCCCGGGTCGCGGTGCAGCCGGCCGAGCAGGGCGTCGCGCACCGGTCCGCCCACGAGCGCGATCTCGTGCCCGGCCGCGGTGAACCGGCGCGCGACCTCGTCGAGGACGGGTGCGAACTCCAGCAGCGTGGACGCCGCCTGCCGCTGGGCGGCGGCGAGCGCCTGGCGGTCCGGTGCCGGACGCGCGCCAGCGGGAGGGACGGGGGTGGGGCCGGGCACGACGTCGAGGGTGCCAGACTCCACCCGGACACCCCGTCCGCGGCCACCGGTCCGCGACGGCCCCACCCGTACAGTGACGGGGTGCCCCGCTCCGTCCCCACCCACGCCGTCGAGGAGACCTCGGCGGGCGGGGTCGTGGTCGACGTCGTGCGCGGGCGCGCCCTGGTGGCCGTGATCGCCCGCTACAACCGGGCGGGGCGCCTGGAGTGGTGCCTGCCGAAGGGCCACCCGAACCCCGGCGAGACCCTCGAGCAGGCCGCCGAGCGGGAGGTGGCCGAGGAGACCGGCATCACCGGGCGCGTGCTGCGGCCGCTCGGTGCGGTCGAGTACTGGTTCACCGTGCCGGGCGCACGCATCCACAAGACGGTGCACCACTACCTGCTCGAGGCGACCGGCGGCGAGCTCTCGGTCGAGGGCGACCCCGACGCCGAGGCGGTCGACGCCGCGTGGGTGCCGCTCGAGGAGCTGCCGCAGCGGCTCACCTTCGGCAACGAGCGCCGGATCGCGCGGGCGGCCGGGGAGCTGCTCGCGGACACCGCGTGAGCGCACCCCGCGCGCTCACCGGGCTGCTCGCGCTCGCCGCCCTGCTCGCGCCGCTGCTGCTGCCTGTCGCGGGCACCGGGTCCGCGACGCCGCTCGCCACCGCCCGCGCCGACGAGGCGCCGACGCTCGAGCTCACCGGCGTCTCCCCCGCGGTGCTGTCGCCCGGCACGCCGCTCGCGGTGACCGCCGAGGTGCGCGACGGCGACGCCGCGGTCCCGCCGGGGTCGTCGGTCGAGGTGCGGGTGCAGCGCAGCCTGCTCTCGACCCGCTCGGCGGTCGCGGCCTGGACCGACCAGCCCGACGACGGCGCCGTCGGCAGCCTGCTCGCCCGGGTGCCGCTGCCGGACGGCCTGGCCGCGGGCACCGCGCTGCCGGTGCGGCTCGACGTCGCGGCCGGCGCCACCGGGCTCTCGCCGTCGTCGCGGCTGTGGGGCCCGCGCGGGCTGAGCGTGGTGCTGCGCTCGCCGCAGGCCGACCGGCTGGCCGTGCTGCGCTCGCACGTCGTCTGGTACCCGGTCGAGGGCGAGCTGCCCGGCGAGCCGCTCGCCGTCACCGTCGTCGTGCCCGTCACCGGCCCCGCCCCCGACCCCGCGACCGGTGCCCCCGCGCTCGGCGAGCTCGCGCGGCTCGTGCGCGCGGGTGGGCGGCTCGACTACGAGCTCGCCGCCGCCGACCGCCCGGGCGCGCTGCTGC
>NZ_BAAHAF010000085.1:22631-23948 GCF_054777815.1 Angustibacter speluncae
GGGCGCGGTGCTCGCGCTCGACCCGGCCGTCGTCGACCCGGCGGTCGTGACCGGACCCGACGACGACGCGGACGGCGCCGGCGGCGGCACCGCCACCGCGTCCCCGACCGAGCCCGCCGCGCCCGGCGGCCCGGACGCGACCCAGGTGCGCACCTGGGCCGAGCGGGTCCGCGCGGTCGTGGCCGACCACCAGAGCCTGCTGCTCGACTACGGCGACCCCGACCTGGCCGCCCTCGCCCACTCCGACCAGCTCGACCTCGCCCGGCTCGCCGACGAGCGCGCCGAGGACGTCGCCGCGAGCGCCCTCGGGGACGCCGGCACCGTGCTGCGCACCGTCGGCTGGCCGGTCGGCGGCGTCGCCGACGCCGACACCGTCGACCTGCTGCTGGCGACCGGCCGCACGTCGGTGCTGCTCGACCAGTCCGCCCAGTCCTTCGACGACGACGGCCTGACCCCCGACGCCCGCGCCCTGGTGCGCACCGGCGACGCGAGCATGCCGTCGCTGCTGTCCGACGGCGGGCTCGGCGCGCAGCTGGCCGCGGTCGGCGAGACCGGCACCGCCGGGGTCCAGCGCCTGCTCGCCGAGACCGCGGCGGTCGCGCTGGAGCGACCGAGCGAACGCCGCAACGTGCTCGTGGCCGCCCCGCGCGACTGGGACCCCGGCACCAGCGGGGGGGCCGCCGTCGACGCGCTGCTCGCCGTCCCGTGGACCGACCCGACGTCGGCCGACGAGCTCGTCGCCTCCCCGGCCCCCGAGCGCCCGCGCGGCGACCCGACCGTCGCCGGCGACGACCGCGGCGACGAGCTCGACGAGGCGGGCCTGGCCCGGCTCGGCGCGTCGGTGACGCTGTCCGACGGCCTCGCCTCGGCGTTCGCCGACCCCGACGAGGTGACCGAGCCGGTGCGCCGCGCCGCGGTCGCGCTCAGCTCGGCCCACTGGCGCGGGCGCGAGGACGCCTGGGCCCGCCAGGTCGACGCGGTCGAGGAGTCGGTGCGCGCGACCCGCGGCTCGGTCGCGGTGGTGCCCGGCAGCACGCTGACCCAGGTGTCGCGCAACGTCCGGCTGCCCGTCACCGTCCGCAACGACGGGACGCAGGACGCCACCGTCCGCGTCGAGGTCGTCCCGCGCTCGAGCCGGCTCGTCGTCACCGACCAGGTCGAGGTCACCGTGCCGGCCGGCGGCACCCAGGTCGGGTACGTGCCCGTGCGCGGCGTCGGCAACGGCGACACCTCCGTCGAGATCACCGTGCGCAGCCCGGACGGCACCGTGCTGGGCGCGCCGGTGCAGACCCGGGTGCTCGTGCGCGCCGACTGGGA
>NZ_BAAHAF010000086.1:0-35581 GCF_054777815.1 Angustibacter speluncae
CGGGGCCCTGGCGGCACTCGACGGCGACCGCGTCCTGCTGGTCGGCACCGGCCTGACGATGGTCGACACCGCGCTGGCGCTGCAGCGGCCCGGCCGCACGCTGCACGCGGTGTCGCGGCACGGCCTGCTGCCGCACGCGCACGCCGCCCACCCGGTGGCGCCCACGCCGACCGCGCTGCCCGAGGGCGTCGAGCTCGACACGCCCACGCTCGTCGCCACGGTCGAACGGGCCCTGGCGCGCACCGTCCGCGCCGGCGGCGACTGGCGCTCGGTCGTCGACGGCCTGCGGCCCTCGACCACGGCGGCCTGGCAGCGGCTCTGCGGCCACTGCCGCGGCGAGCTGCTCGCGCACCACGTCCGACGCTGGGAGGTGCTGCGGCACCGGGTGCCGCGAGAGAGCGCGGCTGCGGTGGGGGCGCTGCGCGCGTCAGGGGCGCTGACCGTCCGGGCCGCCTCGGTCGCCGGCGCGCGCCGCGACGACGCGGGCCTGCACGTCTCGTTCTCCGACGGCAGCGAGGTCGTCGTCGACCACGTCGTGAGCTGCACCGGCCCGCTGACCGACCCGGCGGGCTCCCACGACCCGCTGCTGCGCGGGCTGCTGGCCGACGGGCTCGCCGTGCCCGGCCCCCTGGCGCTCGGTCTCGCGACCGCTCCGGACGGCCGGCTCGTCGGGGCCGACGGCCGCACCGGGCGGCTCTGGACGCTCGGCGCGCTGCGCCGCGGCGACCTCTGGGAGACCACGGCCGTGCCCGAGATCCGCGCCCAGGCCGTCGCCCTCGCCGACCGGCTGGCACCGCCCGTCCCGGCGCGCGAGCCGTCCCGACGACGCCCGCGCGACGCGTTCGGGCTCGCGCTCAGCACGACCCCGGAGGCCGCCGCCACCTACGCCGACGCCCTGCAGCGGGTGCTGCTCGTCCAGGGCGGTGCCGCCGAGGCGCTCGAGCAGGCCGTCCGGCTCGACCCCGGGTTCGCGGTCGGGCACGCGGCGCTGGCGCTGCTCGGGCACGAGGGAGGCGCGCCGGTCGACGTCCCCGCCGCCCTGCGGCGCGCCCAGCGGGCGGCCGCGCGCGCCGACGAGCGCGAACGCGGCTTCGTCGACGTCGTCACCCAGCGCGTCCAGGGCGGACGCGAGCGCGGTGCCCGGGCGCTGCTGCGCCACCTGGAGCGGTTCCCGCGCGACGCCCTCGCCGTGTCGGCCGCGGTGCCGACCATCGCCTTCTCCGGCGTCACCGACGTGCAGCAGGAGGCGTGGGACCTGGTCGAGCGGCTCGCCCCCGCCTACGGCGACGACTGGTGGTTCGCCGGCCTGCTCGCCTTCGTCCGCCAGGACCAGGGCCGCTACGACGAGGCGGCCGGCCACGCGCAGCGCGGGCTGCGGGTCGAGGCCGGCTCGGGGCACGCCGCGCACGCGCTGGCGCACGTCCACTACGAGACCGGCGACCACCGGGCCGGGCTGGCCTGGCTCGACCCGTGGATCGCGGGCAGCGGCCGCGCCGCGTCGCACCGCGCGCACTTCTCCTGGCACGCGGCGCTGCACGAGCTGTCGCTCGGCGACGTCGAGGCGCTGCGGCGCCGGTGGGAGGCCGAGCTGTCGCCGGGGCAGGTCGGCGGCGTCCGGGCCCTGGTCGACTCCGCCTCGCTGCTGTGGCGCTGCCGGATGGTCGGGGTGTGGCCGGACGAGCCGGCCGTCGAGGGCGTCCTGGCGCAGATCGACCCCGATCTGCTCGCGCACCCGACGACGCCGTTCACCGCGCTGCACGCCGCCCTCGCGCTGGCCGGGTGCGGCGACGACGCGCGGCTGCGCGACCTGCGCGCGCACGCGGCGGGCTCGTCCGACCCGGTGATGCGCGACGTCGTCGTGGCGCTGTGCGACGCGCTCGAGGACACCGTCGCCGGGCGGTGGGACGAGGCGGCCCGGGGGCTGCGGCTGCTCGGCCCGTGGCTGGTGCAGCTCGGCGGCAGCGCGGCCCAGCGCGAGATCGTCGAGGACACGCTGCTGCACGTGCTGGTGCGCGCGCGGCGCTGCGACGAGGCGCGCGCGGTGCTGGAGGAGCGGCTCGACCGCCGGTCCTCGCCGCTCGACCGGCGCCGGCTGGCCGGCGTGCCGCAGTCCTGACGGTCCCCGGACGCGCGACCCGCTCGGCGGCTGTCGGACGCGGTTCCTAGGCTGGACGCGTGGCCGACCCGTCGACGTACCGCCCCCGCACGGGGGAGATCCCGGAGTCCCCGGGCGTCTACCGGTTCCGCGACTCCCACGGCCGGGTCGTCTACGTCGGCAAGGCCAAGAGCCTGCGGCAGCGGCTGAACTCCTACTTCGCCGACCCGGCGGGCCTGCACCCGCGCACGTTCACGATGGTGACCACCGCGGCGTCGGTCGAGTGGACCGTGGTGTCGACCGAGGTCGAGGCCCTCCAGCTCGAGTACGCGTGGATCAAGGAGTTCGACCCGCGGTTCAACGTGAAGTACCGCGACGACAAGTCCTACCCCTACCTCGCCGTGACGATGGGCGAGGAGTTCCCGCGGGCCCAGGTCATGCGGGGCACCAAGCGCAAGGGCACCCGGTACTTCGGCCCGTACGCGCACGCGTGGGCGATCCGCGAGACGGTCGACCTGATGCTGCGGGTCTTCCCGATCCGCACCTGCTCGGCCGGTGTCTTCCGCAGCGCCACGCAGTCCGGCCGTCCGTGCCTGCTCGGGTACATCGACAAGTGCTCGGCGCCGTGCGTCGGCCGGGTCACGCCCGAGGAGCACCGCGACCTCGCCGACCAGTTCTGCGACTTCATGGCCGGCGGCAGCAGCGGCCACGTGCGCCGGCTCGAGCGGCGGATGAAGCAGGCCTCGTCCGAGCTCGACTTCGAGAGCGCCGCGCGCCTGCGCGACGACATCGCCGCGCTGAACAAGGCGCTCGAGCGCACGGCGGTGGTGCTGCCCGACGCCACCGACGCCGACGTGTTCGCCCTGGCCGAGGACGAGCTCGAGGCCGCCGTGCAGGTGTTCCACGTCCGCGGCGGCCGGGTGCGGGGGCAGCGCGGCTGGGTGGTCGAGAAGGTCGAGGAGATCGACACCGCCGGCCTGGTCGAGCACCTGCTGCAGCAGGTCTACGGCGAGGCCGACGAGGGCGCCGTGCCGCGCGAGGTGCTCGTGCCCGCGCTGCCCAGCAGCACCGAGCAGGTCGTCGACTGGCTGTCCGGCCTGCGCGGGTCGGCGGTGCAGGTGCGCGTCCCGCAGCGCGGCGACAAGAAGGCGCTGATGGCGACCGTCACCCGCAACGCGGGCCAGGCGCTGGTGCTGCACAAGACCCGCCGCGCCGGCGACCTCACCACCCGCAGCCAGGCGCTGAACGAGATCCAGGAGGCCCTCGGGCTGGCCGAGGCGCCGCTGCGCATCGAGTGCTACGACGTGTCGAACCTGCAGGGCACCGAGGTCGTGGCGTCGATGGTCGTCTTCGAGGACGGCCTGCCGCGCAAGGCCGAGTACCGCCGGTTCGCGATCAAGGGCGTGCAGGGGCAGGACGACGTCGCGTCCGTCTACGAGGTCATCCACCGGCGCTTCACCCGGTACCTGGCCGAGCTCAACCGCAGCGAGGCCGAGGCGGCAGCGGCCGACCCCACGGCGCCCGCCGGCCCCGACGACGAGCCCGTGGTCGAGCAGCGCAAGCGCTTCGCCTACCCGCCGCAGCTCGTGGTGGTCGACGGCGGGCCGCCCCAGGTGGCCGCCGCCGCCAGGGCGCTGGCCGACCTCGGCGTCGTCGACGTCGCGCTGTGCGGGCTGGCCAAGCGGCTCGAGGAGGTGTGGCTGCCGGGGGAGGAGTACCCCACCGTGCTGCCGCGCACCAGCGAGGGGCTGTACCTGCTGCAGCGCGTGCGCGACGAGGCGCACCGGTTCGCGATCACCTTCCACCGCCAGCGCCGGTCGAAGGCGATGACCACGAGCGTCCTCGACGACGTCCCCGGGCTCGGACCCACCCGCCGCAAGGCGCTGCTGCGGCACTTCGGGTCGGTGAAGCGGCTGCGCGCCGCCGACGTCGACGAGGTCGCCGCCGTCCCCGGCCTGGGTCGCGCCACCGCCGCGGCGGTCGTCGAGCACCTCGCCCGCGACACCGCGGCGCGCGAGCCCGCGGTGAACACGGCGACCGGCGAGGTCGTCGAGTAGGCCCACCCGGGCCCCGCGGCGCGACCGCGTTCGGCAGAATGGGTGGCGTGAGCAGCGGCCCGACCGAGCACACCACCCCCGAGCAGACCACCCCCGAGCAGACCACCCCCGAGCAGATCACCCCCGAGCACGCCGAGGCGACGAGCACCAGCGGCGTGCTCGTCCCGGAGGTGCTCGTCGTCACGGGCATGTCCGGCGCCGGCCGGTCCACGGCGGCCGACGCCCTGGAGGACCTCGGCTGGTACGTCGTCGACAACCTCCCGCCCGCGATGCTGGCGCCGCTCGCCACCCTCGCGGCGCACGCGGCCGCCGAGCTGCCGAAGGTGGCCGTCGTCGTCGACGTGCGCGGCGGGACCTTCTTCACCGACCTGCGCGGCGCGCTCGAGGCCCTGCGCGAGAGCGGTGTGCGTCCGCGCGTGCTCTTCCTGGACGCCTCCGACGAGGCCCTGGTGCGCCGGTTCGAGTCGGTGCGACGGCCGCACCCGCTGCAGGGACGCGACCGCATCCTCGACGGCATCGAGCGCGAGCGGGCGCTGGTCGGCGACCTGCGCGGCTCCGCCGACCTGGTGATCGACTCCAGCGACCTGAACGTGCACCAGCTCGGCGCCAAGATCGTCGAGCTGTTCGGCGAGGACGGCCACGGCCGCCTGCGGCTCACCGTGATGTCGTTCGGCTTCAAGTACGGGCTCCCCGTCGACGCCGACCACGTCGTCGACGTGCGGTTCCTGCCCAACCCCTACTGGGTGCCCGAGCTGCGGTCCTCGTCCGGGAAGGACGAGCCGGTGCGCGACTACGTGCTCGGGCAGCCCGGCGCCGGCCAGTTCGTCGAGCGGTACGTCGACGCGCTCGAGCCCGTCCTGGACGGCTACCGGCGCGAGAACCGGCCGTTCGTGACGATCGCGGTGGGCTGCACCGGCGGCAAGCACCGCTCGGTCGCCATCACCGAGGAGCTGGTGCGGCGCCTGTCCGACCGGGCCGAGCGCGCCAGCGCCGTGCACCGCGACCTCGGCCGCGAGTAACGGTGAGCCGGTCCACCGGGCACGCGGCGCGTCCCGGCCGACGGGTGGTCGCCCTGGGCGGCGGTCACGGGTTGTACGCGTCGCTGTCGGCGCTGCGGCACCTCACCGACGAGCTCACCGCCGTCGTCACGGTCGCCGACGACGGCGGGTCGAGCGGCCGGCTGCGGCGCGAGCTCGGGCTGCTGCCGCCCGGCGACCTGCGGATGGCGCTCGCGGCGCTGTGCGACGACAGCGAGTGGGGCCGCACCTGGCGCGACGTCATCCAGCACCGGTTCACCGGCGAGGGCGAGCTGGCCGGCCACGCCGTCGGCAACCTGCTGATCGCCTCGCTGTGGCAGCTGCTCGACGAGCCGGTCGCGGGGCTCGACTGGGTGGGCCGGCTGCTGCAGGCCAAGGGCCGTGTGCTGCCGATGTGCACCCAGCCCCTCGGGATCGAGGCCGACGTGCAGGGCTGGGACGGCACGGTCGGGCTGGTGCGCGGGCAGGCCAACGTCGCGACCGCCGCGGGTCGCATCCTCGGCGTCCGGCTCGACCCCGCCGCCCCGCCGGCCTGCCCGGAGGCGGTCGCGGCGGTGCGCGAGGCCGACTGGGTCGTGCTCGGGCCGGGGTCGTGGTTCACCAGCGTGCTGCCGCACCTGCTGGTCCCCGAGCTGGCGGCCGCGCTGCAGGAGACGACGGCCCGGCTGTGCGTCGTGCACAACCTGCTCGACGCCTCCGGCGCCGAGGGCGCCGGACTGAGCTGCGCCGAGCACCTCGAGGTGCTGGCCGACCACGCCCCGGGCCTGCGGGTCGACGCCGTGCTGGCCGATCCGGGCTCGGTCGACGACCTGGACGCCGCCTCCGTGGCGGCCGAGCGGCTCGGTGGGCGGCTGGTGCTGCGCCAGGTCGGCACGGCCGCCGGCAGCGGCACCCACGACCCGCTGCGGCTGGCGGCGGCGCTGCGCGACGTCCTGGTGGGGAGCTGGGGCGACCTCTGACCCGGTGAGAACCCCTGCGAACCGGGCCGATCGGCCTGGCTGGTCGACGGGGGAGTCCGTCCGGACGACCCCGCGGCCGTCCCGGACGTGGCAGGGTGGCCGGGACCGCACGGGGTGAGGGCAGGGGACGGTGGCAGGATGGCCGGCATGGCGCTGACGGCACAGGTCAAGGACGAGCTGAGCCGCCTGAAGGTCACCAAGAGCTGCTGCCGCAAGGCCGAGGTCTCGTCGATGCTCCGGTTCGCCGGGGGCCTGCACATCATCTCCGGCCGCATCGTGATCGAGGCCGAGCTCGACACCGCCGCCGCCGCACGCCGTCTGCGCACCGACATCGCCGACATGTTCGGCCACACCAGCGAGATCCTGGTGATCTCGCCGGGCGGGCTGCGCCGCAGCACCAAGTACGTCGTCCGCGTGGTCAAGGACGGCGAGTCGCTCGCCCGCCAGACCGGGCTGCTCGACAGCCGCGGCCGGCCGGTGCGCGGGCTGCCGCCGCAGGTGGTCTCCGGTGCGGTCTGCGACGCCGAGTCCGCGTGGCGCGGCGCGTTCCTCGCCCACGGCTCGCTCACCGAGCCGGGCCGCTCGTCCTCGCTCGAGATCACCTGCCCCGGTCCCGAGGCCGCCCTGGCCCTGGTCGGCGCAGCCCGCCGGCTCGGCATCGCGGCCAAGGCGCGCGAGGTGCGCGGCGTCGACCGCGTCGTGATCAAGGAGGGCGACGCGATCAGCGCGATGCTCACCCGCCTCGGCGCGCACGACACGGTGCTGGTGTGGGAGGAGCGGCGGGTGCGCCGCGAGGTGCGGGCGACCGCCAACCGGCTCGCGAACTTCGACGACGCCAACCTGCGTCGGTCGGCCCGCGCCGCGGTCGCCGCGGGCGCCAGGGTCGAGCGCGCGCTGGAGATCCTCGGCAAGGAGGTGCCCGACCACCTCGAGGTCGCCGGGCGGCTGCGGCTCGAGCACAAGCAGGCCTCGCTCGAGGAGCTCGGCCAGCTCGCCGACCCCCCGATGACCAAGGACGCCGTGGCCGGCCGCATCCGCCGGCTGCTGGCGATGGCCGACCGCCGCGCCCAGGAGCTGGGGGTCGACGGCACCGACGCCAACCTGACCCCGGACATGCTCGACGCCTGACGTCTCGTTCGACCCGAACGCCCCGGCCGCACGCCCGTCCCGCATACCGGGACGCAGGTCTCAGGATCCGGCCTGGTGACGGGCGTCACGTCGGCGTCGACTAGGGTTCAGGCGACCAGGAGACACCGCCGGCGAGAGGCCGGCCCCACCCCCTGAGGAGCACCCCGTGACCGTTCGCGTGGGCATCAACGGATTCGGCCGGATCGGCCGCAACTTCTTCCGCGCCGCCAGGGCCGCCGGCGCCGAAATCGAGATCGTGGGCGTCAACGACCTCACGGACAACAAGACGCTGGCGCACCTGCTCAAGTACGACTCGATCCTGGGTCGCCTCGACGCCGAGGTCACCCACGGCGAGGACTCCATCTCGGTCGACGGCAAGGCCTTCAAGGCGCTCGCCGAGCGCGACCCGAAGAACCTGCCGTGGGGCGAGCTCGGCGCCGACGTCGTCGTCGAGTCGACCGGCATCTTCGTCGCCGCCGACCAGGCGAAGGCGCACATCGACGGCGGGGCCAAGAAGGTCATCATCTCGGCGCCCGCCAAGAACGAGGACATCACGATCGTCCTCGGAGTGAACGAGGGCGACTACGACCCCGCCGCGCACCACATCATCAGCAACGCCTCGTGCACCACGAACTGCCTCGCGCCGATGGCCAAGGCCATCAACGACGCGTTCACCATCGAGCGCGGCCTGATGACCACGATCCACGCCTACACCCAGGACCAGAACCTGCAGGACGGCCCGCACAAGGACCTGCGTCGCGCCCGCGCCGCCGCCCTGAACATCGTGCCGACGTCCACCGGCGCCGCCAAGGCGATCTCGCTCGTGCTGCCCGAGCTCAAGGGCAAGCTCGACGGCTACGCGCTGCGGGTGCCGATCCCCACGGGCTCGGCCACCGACCTCACCGTCGAGGTGTCCCGCGAGACCACCGTCGAGGAGGTCAACGCCGCGGTGAAGGCCGCCGCCGAGGGCCCGCTGAAGGGCTACCTGCGCTACACCGAGGACGAGATCGTCTCCTCCGACATCGTCACCGACCCCGCCTCCTGCATCTTCGACGCCGGCCTCACCAAGGTGATCGGCAACCAGGTGAAGGTCGTCGGCTGGTACGACAACGAGTGGGGCTACTCCAACCGCCTCGTCGACCTCGTCTCGCTGGTCGGCAAGGACCTGTGAGCGGCCTGCCCGACATCGACTCGCTGGGCGACCTCGCGGGTCGGACGGTCCTGGTCCGCAGCGACCTGAACGTGCCGCTCGACGGCACCACCATCACCGACGACGGCCGCATCCGGGCGTCGCTGCCGACCTGGCAGCGGCTCCTGGGCGCGGGCGCCCGGGTGGTCGTCTGCGCCCACCTCGGCCGCCCCAAGGGCGCTCCCGAGGAGAGGTACTCGCTGGCGCCGGTCGCCGAGCGGGTGCGGCAGCTGCTCCCCGGCGTCGAGGTCGCGTTCGCGACCGACACGGTGGGGGAGTCGGCGAGGCAGGCGGTCGGGGCGCTGCAGGACGGCGGCCTGGTGCTGCTCGAGAACCTGCGGTTCAACCCGGGCGAGACGTCCAAGGACGACGCGGAGCGCGGCGCGTTCGCCGACGAGCTCGCGTCCCTCGTGGGCGAGGGCGGTGCCTACGTCTCGGACGGCTTCGGCGCCGTGCACCGCAAGCACGCCTCCGTGGTCGACGTCGCCGAGCGGCTGCCGCACGCCGCGGGCGGTCTGGTGGCGGCCGAGGTCGAGGTGCTGCGTCGGCTCACCGACGAGCCGGCCCGGCCGTACGCGGTCGTGCTCGGCGGGTCGAAGGTGTCCGACAAGCTGGGCGTCATCGACTCCCTGCTCGGCAAGGCCGACCGCATCCTGGTCGGTGGCGGCATGGTGTTCACCTTCCTCGCGGCCCAGGGCCACGAGGTGGGCAAGAGCCTGCTCGAGGCCGACCAGCTCGACACCGTCCGGGGCTACCTGGAGCGGGCCGAGGACGAGGGCGTCGACATCGTCCTGCCGGTCGACGTCGTGGCGGCCACCGCGTTCGCGGCGGACGCCCAGCACGACGTCGTCACGGCCGACCACATCCCCGAGGACCGCATCGGCCTCGACATCGGCCCGGCGTCGGCGCACCTGTTCGCCGCCAAGCTCGAGGACGCCGCCACGGTGTTCTGGAACGGGCCGATGGGCGTGTTCGAGATGGAGCCGTTCAGCCACGGCACCCGGGCGGTCGCCCAGGCGCTGGTCGAGACCGAGGGCTTCACCGTCGTCGGCGGCGGCGACTCCGCGGCGGCCGTGCGCACCCTCGGGTTCGCCGAGGACGCGTTCGGCCACATCTCGACCGGCGGGGGTGCGTCCCTGGAGTACCTCGAGGGCAAGACCCTCCCCGGCCTGACCGCCCTGGAGGGCTGACCCGATGGCGAAGAGCACCGGTCGCACGCCGCTGATGGCGGGCAACTGGAAGATGAACCTCGACCACCTGCAGGCCACCCACACGGCGCAGAAGCTGTCGTGGACCCTGCAGGACGCCAAGCACGACCACGACGCCGTCGAGGTCGCCGTGCTGCCGCCGTTCACCGACCTGCGGTCGGTGCAGACGCTGGTCGACGGCGACCGGCTGCCGCTGCGCTACGGCGCGCAGGACGTGTCGGCGCACGAGTCCGGGGCGTACACCGGCGAGGTGTCCGGCGCGATGCTCGCCAAGCTCGGCTGCACCTACGTGGCGGTCGGGCACAGCGAGCGGCGCGAGCACCACGGCGAGGACGACACGACCGTGGCCGCCAAGGCCCGTGCCGCCGTCGCGAACGGCCTGGTGCCGATCGTGTGCGTCGGCGAGGGCCTGGACGTGCGGCAGGCCGGCGACCAGGTGGCCTACACCGTCGCCCAGCTCGACGGCTCGCTCGAGGGCCTGACCGCCGAGCAGGTCGCCGGGCTCGTCGTCGCCTACGAGCCGGTGTGGGCCATCGGCACCGGCGAGGTCGCCACCCCGGCCGACGCGCAGGAGGTGTGCGGGGCGATCCGCGCCCGCCTGGCCGAGGTGCACGGCCAGGGCGTCGCCGACGCCGTGCGCGTGCTCTACGGCGGCTCGGTGAAGTCGGGCAACGTCGCGGCGATCATGGCCGAGGCCGACGTCGACGGCGCGCTCGTCGGCGGCGCGAGCCTCGACCCGGCCGAGTTCGCGGCGATCTGCCGCTTCCAGCAGCACCAGGTGGGCCTGTAGCCCTGCGCGCGGCGACCCGCCCCGCGCGGTTCGTCCGGGACGGCCCGGCCGGTCGGGTAACCTGATCGGTCGGGTCGTCCCGCACGACCGCGCACCCCGAACCCTCACGACAGGACCCACCAGACGTGACCGCACTGCGCATCACCCTGCAGGTGCTGCTGGCGCTGACCAGCCTGTTCCTGACCCTGCTGATCCTGCTCCACAAGGGCAAGGGCGGCGGCCTGTCCGACATGTTCGGTGGCGGCATGTCCGCCGGGGCCGGCAGCTCCGGCGTCGCCGAGCGCAACCTCAACCGCATCACCATCGCGGTGGCGCTGCTGTGGACCACGGTCATCGTCCTGCTCGGCGTGCTCGAGCGGTTCGTGGGCGACGGCGCCTGACCCGCGGTGCCCGGTCCCTCGCCGGGCGCCCAGCACGAACCGCAGCACGAATTCCCCAGCACGAAGGAGCGAACGGCGTGGCAGCAGGCAACGCGATCCGGGGCAGCCGGGTCGGCGCAGGTCCGATGGGCGAGGCCGAGCGGGGCGAGGCCGCCCCGCGGGTGCGCATCTCCTACTGGTGCGCCCACGGGCACGAGACCCAGCCGTCGTTCGCCGACGACCCGCAGTCGCAGCCCCCGGAGACCTGGGACTGCCCGCGGTGCGGCTTCCCGGCGGGCCAGGACAAGGACAACCCGCCCACGCCGCCGCGCAACGAGCCGTACAAGACGCACCTCGCGTACGTGAAGGAGCGCCGCAGCGACAGCGACGGCGAGGCCATCCTCGAGGAGGCGCTGCAGGCCCTGCGCGCCAAGCGCGGCATCCGCTGACGTCCCCGTCCGACACCTCGCTCGCCGACGGGGAGCTCGAGGCCGGTACCGAGGCGATCGTCCGGCTCTCCTGGGCGCGGCTGGTCGGGCTCGACGACGAGGCCCTGATGGGCCCGGGCCGCGTCGAGCACCCGGTCGACGACGCCGGCAGCCTGATGGTGGTCCGGCTCGGCGGCACCACCCTGGTGCACGGCCCGCCGTCGTGCGTCGAGGCGGCCCGCAGGCACCACGACGCCGCCCTGCCCGACCTCGACCTGCTCGACCGGCTGGCACCACCGGACCGCGAGCGGTGGCCGCTCGGCTCGGCGCTGCTCGGCTACGCCGACGAGCCGGTCGACCCACCCGGCCTCGACGAGGCCGACCTCGGCGACGAGCCCGGTCTGCTGGCCCGGCTCCGCGAGGCGGCGCCGCCCGGCGACGTCGAGGAGTCGGGCGTGCTCGAGATGGAGCACCGGTTCGTGCTGGTCGAGGACGACGTCCCGGTGGCGGCCTCGGCCTACTCGCCCTGGTCCGGTCTGCTCGCGCACGTCGGTGTGCTGACCCCGCCGCAGGCACGCCGCGCCGGACGCGGCCTGCTCGTCGGGGCCGCGGCCACGAACGACGCCCTCGCGTCCGGCCTGGTGCCGCAGTGGCGGGTGCGTCCCGACAACGCGGCCTCGGTGGCCCTCGGCCGCCGGCTCGGGTACGTCGCCCTCGGGACGCAGACCACGGTGCGGCTCGGCGCCCCCGCCTGACCTCAGAGCGGTCGGAGCAGCATCGCGGCGAGGCAGCACAGCAGCGGCGCCGCGACGTACGTGCCCCGGTAGAGGACGACGCCGAGTCGGTCGCCCGGGTCGGGGCGGACGACGTCGAGCACCGCCTGCAGCAGCAGCCCCGTCCCGAACGCGGTCCAGAGCACCGCCAGCTCCACCGGGATCCCGGCACCCGCAGCGCGGACGACCCACGGTCCGAGCACGAACGCGGCCGCGGCGAGCAGCGCCACCAGGGTCTCGTGCCGGCGGGGGAGCGGGCGACGGTCCGGCCACCACGACGTCCGGGTCATCGGGCGGCCGTTCACCAGCGGCGGCTCGACGGGTGCCGGCGGCGCCGGCTGGTACGCGCTCATGCCGCCAGGGTGGCACCGGTCGGAGCGATGCGGCAGGCCCAACCTGCCCGCACACACCTCCCGGTGCCCGCACAGCACCCCGGGCTCGTGTGCCGGCACCGCAGCGTGTGTGCGAGCGCGGGGTTCACCCGCCGACCCGGACCGTGCCGCTCTCGTACGCGAGCACCACGAGCTGGACGCGGTCGCGCAGGCCGTGGGCCGCGAGCACGTCGCCGACGTAGCCCTTCACGGTGGACTCGGCCAGGTGCAGCTCGGCCGCGATCTCCGCGTTCGACCGGCCGCGGGCGACGAGGCGCACCACGTCGACCTGCCGCGCGGTGAGCCGCAGCGGTGGTCGGGCGTCCGGGTCGCCGTGCCGCAGGTGGGCCTCGATGAGCCGCCGGGTCAGCCGCGGCGCCAGCAGCGCCTCGCCGGACGCCACCACGCGCACGCCCTCCCACAGCTGCTCGCGCGGGACGCTCTTCAGCAGGAACCCGCTCGCCCCGGCCCGCAGCGCCCGGTCGACCACCTCGTCCAGCTCGACGGTCGTGAGCACGAGCACCCGGGTGGTCGGGACCGCTCGCAGCACCTCGCGGGTCGCCTCGATGCCGTCGGTGCCGGGCATCCGGACGTCCATGAGCACGACGTCAGGCCGGTGCGCGACGGCTGCGCGCACGGCCTCGGCGCCGTCGGCGGCGGTGCCGACCACCTCGAGGTCGGGGTGGCTGCCCACGATCGCGACCAGGCCGTCGCGCACCAGCGCCTCGTCGTCGACGACGAGGACCGTGGTCCCGCGCGCGCTGCTCACGCGGGTGCCCGCCTGGCCGCGGGCAGCGGCAGCCGGGCGGTCAGCGCGAAGCCGCCGTCGAGCTCGGTCGCCTCCAGCTCGCCCCCGAGGCCCCGCACCCGCTCCCCGAGACCGGACAGGCCGTGGCCCGTCCCGTGCGACGACCGGTGCCGCCGGCCGTGGCTGCGCACCGCCACCTGGAGGGCGTCGTCGGACGCCGAGACGTCGACCTCGACGCTCGCGTCGGCGACGTGCCGGAGGGCGTTGGTGATGCCCTCCTGCACGACGCGGTACGCGCACAGGTCGAGCGCGGGTGGCAGGGGCACCGGGTCGGGCTGCGACCGCACGGCGACCACGAGGCCCGCCGCCCGCGCACCCTCGACGAGCGCGGGCAGGTTCGCGAGACCGGGCTCGCCGGTCTGCGGCTCGTCGTGCAGCACGGCCAGCAGCCGGGCCAGCTCGCCGAGCGCCTCGCGGCTCGCCGTGCCGATGGCGGCCAGCGACCGCCGGGCTGCCTCGACGTCGGTGTCGATCACCGCCTGCCCCGCCTCGGCCTGCACGGCCACGAGCGTCACCGCGTGCGAGACGACGTCGTGCAGCTCGCGGGCGATCCGCGCGCGTTCCGCGTCGACGGCCGCGGCGGCGGCGACGGCGAGCTCGCGGGCCTCGCGCTCGCGCTCGGACGCCGACTGCTGGCGCCGGCGCACCGAGGTCCCCAGCAGCGCGGGGACGCCGACGAACAGCAGCAGGCCCGGGACCACCGCGCCGTCGCCGTCGGTCGGGTCGGCGACCAGTGCCGCGGTGACCGCCACCGCGAGCAGGACGCAGCCGACCACCGCGTCGCGGCCGCCCGCGTGGGTCGCGACGCCGTACGACGCCAGCACGAGCACCGCGATCACGACGACGGTGTCGTTCGGGCTGCGCAGCAGCGACACCGCGACCAGCAGGACCGACACCACACCGGCGCAGAGCAGCGGCTGGGAGCGGCGCCACAGCAGGCCGGCGGCCATCGCGCCGGTGAGGACCGCGCGCAGCACCCGTTCGGGACCGGTCGTGACGGCCAACGCCTCGACCACGCCGACCACCACCGCCGCCGCGGAGAGCAGGACGTCGACGCGACGGGCGGGAGCCGTCCAGCGGTGCGGTGCGCGGTCCACGTCGCGACCGTAGGGCCCCGCGCCCCGGACGACCACCACCCCAGGGAGGTGGTGCACCACCGTCCCCGGTCGGGTCGCAGCCTCCCGGCGTCGGTGCCCGGCGCGGCGCCGACGGACCTAGCGTCCCGACCCGTCGACGCCACCGAGGCGTCCGGACGAGGAGGACACGATGACCACCAGCTCACCGCCCGACGCCCGCCCCGCGACCGCCGCGGCGGTCGCCTCCACGCCGTCCGCGGCGGTCCTGCAGGCGGCCGGTCCGCTGCTGCTCCTCGCGTCCGAGCTGGTGGCACCCCGCCGCCCGGACGACCTGGACGCCGCGGGCGAGGCGGCCTTCACGCTCGCGCACGCCGGCCGGCTGAGCCTGTCGTCGGTGCTGGCGGTGGTCGCGGCCGCGCTGCTGGCCGCGGCGTTCGTGCGGCTCCCGCGCCTGCTGCCGGGCCGCGGGGTCGGTCTCGCCAGGGCCGCGGCGGCGACCGGCGCGCTCGGGTCGGTGGGTCTGGCCGCCTACCACGGGGCCGCGCTGCTCGCCGTCGACCTGGTGCAGGCGGACCCCGGGACGGCCGCGGCCCTCGACGCCGCCTTCACCGACGGGCTCGTCGGCCTGGCCACGCTGCTGCCCGTCATCGTCCTGGTGCCGGTCGCGGTGCTCCTGGCCGGCGAAGCAGCACGCCGCGCGCGCCGCGCGGGGTGGTGGGTCGTCGCGGTCGCGGTGGTCGCGGTCGTCGTCGACCACAGCGGGCTGGGCCTGGCCACCGCCGGGTTCGCCGTCCTCGCCGGTGTCGTCCTCGCGGTGCCCGCCCGGCGGCCGGCCGGTGCGGCGTGACCCTGCACCGGGGGGCCTGCGTGGTGCTCGCCGGTGCCGCGCTGCTGCTCGGCGGGTGCGTCCCCGGGCCGGTACCGCCACCGACGCCGCCACCGACGCCGTCCCCCACCGACGCCGTGGTCGTGGGCCAGGGCGGCCTCCCGGGGCTGGAGGTGCGGCGCGACGTGCTCGACGTGTCGGTGGCCGAGCTGGAGTCGGCGCTCGGCGCGGAGGGGGAGATGCTGCTGGCCCCGCAGTCGGCGTCGTGCGGTCTCGCCTCGCTCGAGGACGCGGGGGTCGCGGCGGTGACCGACGCCGACCAGGCGGTGCTGGCCTACGTGCTCGAGCGCGACGACGTCCGCACCGCGGAGGGCGTGGCGGTCGGCAGCAGCGTGGACGAGGTGCTGCGCACCTACGGCGACCTCGCGGTCGTGCTCGACACCGTCTCGGTCACGGGCGGTCCGGTCGTGGTGGTGCGCGACCTCCAGGATCCCGACCGGTCACCGGAGGGGACGCTCACGTACGGCTTCGACACCGACGCCGACGGCCGCGTCACCCGGGTGCGTGCCGGGCTGTGGCCGTGGACCGCGCACGCCGCGTACTGCGACGACGAGGCCCCGCGCGCGGGCGCCACCGGGTGGCCGCTCGGGTGAGGGGTCAGAGCCGCGCGGCGACCGCCTCGTCGAGCAGCCACAGCGTCGCCTCGCGGCCGCGCGGGGCCGACGCGGGGACCTCGTCGGCGACCGCGTCGTCGGCCAGGGCCCGGGAGACCGCCTCGGCCTTGTCGGCGCCCGCGGCGACGAACCAGACCTCGCGCGCGGCGCCGATCGCCGGCAGCGTCAGCGACACCCGCAGCGGCGGCGGCTTCGGCGACCCCGTCACGCCCACGACCGTCCGGTCGGTGACGCCGACCCCGGGCAGCCCGGGGAACAGCGAGGCCACGTGGCCGTCCGGGCCGACGCCCAGCAGCAGCACGTCGAACGGCGGGACCGCCGGGTCGGCGTCCTGCGCCGCGTGGACCGCGAGCTCGCGGGCGTACTGCTCGGCCGCCGCGTCGACGTGGTCGGTGGCACCGCCAGGGGCCGGCATCGCGTGCACGTTGCCCTCCGGCAGCGGCAGGTGGTCGAGCAGCGCCTCGCGCGCCTGCGTCTCGTTGCGGTCGCCGTCGCCGTCGGGCAGGTACCGCTCGTCGCCGAACCAGAGGTGCACCCTCGTCCAGTCGACCGTGCGGTGCGCCGGCGAGTCGCGCAGCGCAGCCAGCAGGGCGATGCCCAGCGAGCCACCCGTCAGCACGACGTCGGCCCGGCCGCGGGTGGCGACGGCGTCGACGACGGCGGTCACCAGCCGGGCCGCGATCGCGGCCGCCAGGGCGTCCGTGCCGCCCGGGTGCACGACGACCCGCACCCCGCTCACGACGAGGCCCGCTTCCGCGCAGCGGCCTTCTTCGGCGAGGCCTTCTTCGCCGTGGCCTTCTTCGGCGTGGCCTGCTTCGTGGCGGCGGCCTCGCGCGCCGTCCGGCCACCGCTCGGGCGGCCCTCAGCCGCCGACTCCGCCGACGGCCGCGACGAGCGGGCGAGCGTCTTGGCGGTCACCTCGCGCCGGACCGGCCGTTCCCTCGCGACGTCGGGCGTCGCCGCCTTCACCGTGGTGCGGCCGCCGTCCTTGAGCAGCGGCAGGCCGGTCGCGAGCACGTCGGCGAGCACGTCGTCGGGATCGAGGCGGCGCAGCTCCTCGGCCAGGCAGTCGTCGGTGGCGCGCCGGGCCAGGGCCACCCGCCGGGGCGGCTGGCCGGGCTGGGTCAGCGTCGCCACGTTGCCGGACGGGCGCACCAGCTCGACGTCGCCGGACGCCCGCTCGAGCCGGACGCCGACCATCCCGCCGCCCGCCGGCGTGCGCCTGCGCTGCACCGGGCACTTCAGCGCCCAGGCCAGCCAGGCGGCGAGCAGGTCCGAGCTGGGGGAGTCGGAGGCGCCGGTGACAACCGCGCGGGTGACCTGCTCGTACGGCGGCTGGTCGAGGGCGCTGGCGAGCAGCGTCCGCCAGCGGGTGATGCGCGTCCAGGCCAGGTCGGTGTCGCCCTCCTGGTGGCACGCGGCGAGCCGCTCGAGCGCGGCCGCCGGGCGCTTGGCACCGGAGGAGTCGGTGATGCGCCGCTGCGCCATCGCGCCGACCGGGTCGAGCGAGGGGTCGGTCGGCGGGTCGGACGGCCACCACGCGACGATCGGGGTGTCGGGCAGCAGCAGCGGCACGACCACCGAGTCGGGGTGCGCCGCGAGCTCGCCGTACAGCCGCAGCACGATCACCTCGCTCGCGCCGGCGTCGCCGCCGACCCGCACCTGGCCGTCGAGCCGCGAGGCACCGCGCTTGGAGCCGGCCGCCACGACCAGGACGCGGCACGGGTGCTCGCGGCTCGCGTGGTTGGCGGCCTCGACGGCCTCCTCGACGTCGTCGTCGCCGGTGACGACGACGAGGGTGAGCACGCGGCCGAGCGCGACCGCGCCACCGCTCTCGCGCAGCTCGACCATCCGCCGGTTGATCGCGGACGTGGTGGTGCCGGGCAGGTCGATGATCACGGACGCCTCCAGGTGCGACCGGTACGGGCCAGCATCGCCTCCGCCGACGGCGGTCCCCAGCTGCCGGCGTCGTAGGGCTCGGGCCGGCCCTTCGCCTCCCAGTGCCGCAGCACCGGGTCGAGGATGCGCCAGGACAGCTCGACCTCCTCGTGCCGCGGGAACAGCGGCGGGTCGCCGAGCAGCACGTCGAGGATGAGGCGCTCGTACGCCTCGGGGGACGACTCGGTGAAGGCGTGCGTGTACCCGAAGTCCATCGTCACGTCGCGCACCTCCATCGTGGCGCCCGGCACCTTGGAGCCGAACCGGATCGTGACGCCCTCGTCGGGCTGCACCCGCACCACGAGCGCGTTCTGGCCGAGCTCCTCGGTGGCGGTCGACTCGAACGGCAGGTGCGGCGCCCGCTTGAACACCACCGCGATCTCGGTGACGCGGCGCCCCAGCCGCTTGCCGGTGCGCAGGTAGAACGGGACGCCCGCCCACCGCCGGGTGTCGACGTGCAGCTCGACCGCGGCGAAGGTCTCGGTGGTGGACGAGCGGGAGATGCCGTCCTCCTCGAGGTACCCGACGACCTTCTGCCCGCCCTGCCAGCCGGCGGCGTACTGCCCGCGGGCGGTGGACGTCGACAGGTCGGCCGGCAGCCGGACCGCCGAGAGCACCTTCTCCTTCTCGGCCCGCAGGTCGGAGGCGTCGAACGAGACCGGCTCCTCCATCGCGGTCAGCGCCATCAGCTGCAGCAGGTGGTTCTGGATGACGTCGCGCGCCGCGCCGATGCCGTCGTAGTACCCCGCGCGGCCGCCGATGCCGATGTCCTCGGCCATCGTGATCTGCACGTGGTCGACGTAGTTGGCGTTCCAGACCGGCTCGTACAGCTGGTTCGCGAACCGCAGCGCCAGGATGTTCTGGACGGTCTCCTTGCCCAGGTAGTGGTCGATGCGGAAGACCGAGTCCTGCGGGAACACCGCCTCGACGACGCCGTTCAGCTCCTGCGCGCTCTTCAGGTCGTGGCCGAACGGCTTCTCGATCACCACGCGCCGCCAGGGGTCGCCCGGCGTCCCGGTGCCGCCCTCCGCCGTCCCGGCGAGACCGTGCTCGGCGAGCTGCTGGCAGACGACCGGGAACGACCCGGGCGGGACGGACAGGTAGAACGCGGTGTTGCCACCGGTGCCGCGGGCCTCGGCCAGCTCGCGGACGGTCTCGGCCAGCGCGGCGAACGCCGTGTCGTCGGAGAAGTCGCCCGGCACGAACCGGAAGCCCTCGGCGAGGGTGTTCCAGACCGACTCGCGGAACGGCGTGCGGGCGTGCTCGCGGACGGAGTCGTGCACGACCTGGGCGAAGTCCTGGTTCGCCCAGTCGCGTCGGGCGAAGCCGACCAGCGAGAAGCCCGGCGGCAGCAGGCCGCGGTTCGCCAGGTCGTAGACGGCCGGCATCAGCTTCTTGCGGGCCAGGTCGCCGGTGACCCCGAACAGCACGAGGCAGCAGGGACCGGCGATCTTCGGCAGCCGCTTGTCGCGCGGGTCGCGCAGCGGGTTGCGGTCGGCGGTGACGCGGGCGGGCGTCACGACCCGGAACCCCCCAGCAGCGCGGTGACGACCGGCAGCTGGGCGGCGCGGTCGGTGAGGTGCAGCCGCAGCACCGGACGGCCGTGGTCGGCCAGCACCTGCGCGTCGCCGGCGGCCTGCGCGGCGATCAGCGTTCCGAAGGTGAACGGCTGGTCCGGGATCTCCACGTCGTCGCCCGCGGGGGCGGAGGTCACCTGGAGGAAGACCCCCTGGAGCGGGCCGCCCTTGTGGTACTGCCCGGTGGAGTGCAGGAACCGCGGCCCCCACCCGAAGGTGACCGGGCGCCCGGTGCGCAGCGCGAGCGGCGTGCGGACCTGCGCCAGCGCGGCGTCGGCCTCGCGGTCGAGGTACGCCATCACCGCGACGTAGCCGTCACCCGCGAGCTGCGCGAGCAGCGCGTCGACGGCACCGGCGAGGTCGGTGACGCCGTCGAGCAGACCGGGGGTGCCGCGCACCTCGACGCCCTGGTCGACCAGGTCGGGATCCGACGGCTCGGGCCGGGCGTCGAGCAGGCCGCGGGCGGCCTTCTTTGCGCTCTCGACGTCGGGCTGGTCGAACGGGTCGATGCCGAGCAGGCGCCCGGCCACGGCCGTCGCGGTCTCCCACAGCAGCAGCTGCTCGCCGAGGTCCCCGGTGACCAGCACCCGGGCGGCGCCGTCGTCCGGCAGCGTCGCGCCGTCGTCGCCGAGGTGGGCGACGACGACGTCGGACGCGGGGGTGCGCGCCTCGGGCGCGTCGGCGTCGACGACGACCGGCAGGGTGCCGGTGGCGTCCTTGCCGGTCGACTCGGCGATGAGCTGCTCGGCCCAGTCGCCGAACCCGACGAGGCCGGAGCCGTCGTCGACGATCGCGACCTTGTCGCGGCGGGTGCCAGCCGCGTTCTGGGTGGCGCCGAGCACCGCGCCGAGGACCAGGGCGGGGTTGTCCGCCCCCGGACCGGACAGGCGGGGGAGCGCCGCCGCGGCGCTGTCGAGCAGCGCGCCGACGTCGGCCCCGGCCAGCCCGGACGGCACCAGGCCGAACGCCGTGAGCGCCGAGTACCGGCCGCCCACGTGCGGGTCGGCGGTGAACACCCTGCGGTACCCCGCCTCGGTCGACGCCTGCTCCAGCGGCGAGCCCGGGTCGGTGACGACGACGACGCGACGCGTGGGGTCGATGCCGGCCGCCTCGAACGCGGCCACGAACGCCCGCCGCTGCGAGTCGGTCTCGACCGTCGACCCGGACTTGCTCGACACCACCACGACGGTGCGGTCGAGGTCGGTGGACACCGCCCGGCCCACCTGGCCGGGGTCGGTGCCGTCGAGCACGACCAGCGGCACGCCGGCGGTGGCGCAGATGACCTCGGGCGCCAGCGACGACCCGCCCATGCCGCACAGCACGACCCGGTCGACGCCCTCGGCCCGCAGCTCGTCGCGCAGCGCCTCGATCTCGGCCACGAGCGGGCGCGAGGCGGTGGGCGCGTCGAGCCACCCCAGCCGGATCGAGGCCTCGCTCTCGGCGGCCTCGCCCCACAGCGTGTGGTCCTGGGCGGCCAGGCGCTGGGCCACCTCGGACGCGTCGAGCGTCGGCACCTCGCGCTCGACCGCCTCGCGGGCGGCCCCCGACGCCTGGACGGCGAGGGTCACTGCTGGGCCTCCTCGGCCGAGTCGGCGGTGGCGGCGCGGGCGAGCTCGTCGGAGACGGTGGCCTGCAGCTCCGACCAGGACTTCTGGAACTTCTCCACGCCCTCCTTCTCGAGCAGGGCGGTGACCTCGGCGTAGGAGACGCCGAGCCGCTCGAGCCGGTCCATCACGGCGTCGGAGTCGGTCTCGGTGCCCGACACCGTGTCGGCCGCCGTGCCGCCCTCGAAGCGGGCCTCCTTCTCGGTCGACTCGAGCGTGCCGCCGGGCATCGTGTTCACGACGCCGGGGGCGACCAGCTGGTCGACGTAGAGGGTCGAGGGGTAGTCGGGGTTCTTCACGCCGGTGGACGCCCACAGCGGCCGCTGCGGGTGGGCACCGTCCTGCGCGAGCACCTCCCAGCGCGGGGTCGAGAAGACCTCGGTCCAGGCGTGGTAGGCGAGCCGGGCGTTGGCCACGCCGGCCTGGCCGCGCAGCGCGAGGGCGTCGTCGGAGCCGTTCGCCTCGAGCCGCTTGTCGATCTCGCTGTCGACGCGCGAGACGAAGAAGCTCGCGACCGACTCGATCGTCGACAGGTCGCGGCCCTGCTCGCGGGCCTGCTCGAGACCGACGAGGAAGGCCTGCATCACGGCGCGGTACCGGTCCAGGCTGAAGATCAGCGTGACGTTGACGCTGATGCCGGCCGCCAGCACCTGGCTGATCGCGGGCAGGCCCTCGACCGTGGCCGGGATCTTGATGAACAGGTTCGGCCGGTCGACGGCCGCCCACAGCTTCTTGGCCGTCTCGACCGTGCCCGCCGTGTCGTGGGCGAGGCCGGGGTCGACCTCGATCGACACCCGCCCGTCGACGCCGTCGGTGCGGTCGAACACCGGTCGGAGCACGTCGCAGCCGCGCCGCACGTCCTCGGTGGTGATCTCGAAGATCGCCTCGTCGACGCTCGCGCCGCGCTCGGCGAGGGTCTGCACCTGGTCGTTGTAGCGCTCGCCGTTCGACAGCGCCGTCGCGAAGATCGTCGGGTTGGTGGTGACGCCGACGACGTGCTTGTCGTCGACGAGCCGCTGCAGGTCGCCGGACTCGATCAGCTCGCGCGACAGGTCGTCGAGCCAGATCGAGACGCCGGCGGCGCTGAGGGCCGCGAGCCGGTCGTCGGAGTGGTCGTCCTTGGCCACCTGCTGGGTGGTGCTCTCGCTCATGTCGTCTCCTCGTTCGCTCGTGGTGTGCGGGACGGCTGCGCCGCGGAGGGGAGCGCCGTCAGTGCTGGTCGCCGGTCCCGCCCTCGGTGGGCAGCCGGTGACCGGGCGCCTCGTCGCCGCGGGCCGCGGCGATCGAGTCGCGGGCGGCCTGGGCGACGGCCTCGGGGGTGAAGCCGAACTCGCGGAACAGGGTCTTGGCGTCGGCGGACGCGCCGAAGTGCTCGATCGCGATGCTGCGGCCGGCGTCGCCGACCAGCTCGCGCCAGCCCTGCGCGACCCCGGCCTCGACCGACACCCGGGCGCGGACCGACGGCGGCAGCACGCTGTTGCGGTAGTCGTCGTCCTGCTCGTCGAACCACTCGCGGCAGGGGAGCGAGACGACGCGGGTGGGGACACCCTCGGCCTGCAGCGCCTGCCGCGCCTCGAGCGCCACCGAGACCTCCGAGCCGGTGGCGAGCAGCAGCACCTGCGGGTCGCCGCCGTCGGCCTCGGCCAGCACGTAGCCGCCGCGGGCCGTGCCGGCCGCCGACGCCAGGGTGTCGCCGGCGGCGTCGCCGTCGCCGCGCTCGACCGTCGGCAGGTTCTGCCGGCTCAGCGCGATGCCGGCGGGGCGGTCGGTGTGCTCGAGGATGGTGCGCCACGCCCAGGCGGTCTCGTTCGCGTCGGCCGGGCGGACGACGTCGAGCCCGGGGATGGCGCGCAGCGACGCCAGCTGCTCGATCGGCTGGTGCGTGGGGCCGTCCTCGCCGAGCCCGATGGAGTCGTGCGTCCAGACGAAGATCGTCGGCAGCTCCATCAGCGCCGCCAGGCGCACCGCGGGCCGCATGTAGTCGCTGAAGATCAGGAAGGTGCCGCCGTAGGCGCGGGTGCCGCCGTGCAGCGTGATGCCGTTGAGGATCGACCCCATCGCGTGCTCGCGGATGCCGAAGTGCAGGGTGCGCCCGTACTCGTTGCCGGGGAACGCCTTGGTCGCCCACTGCTGCGGGACGAAGGAGGGCTCGCCCTCCATCGTGGTGTTGTTGCTCTCGGCCAGGTCGGCCGAACCGCCCCACAGCTCGGGCAGCACCGGCGCGAGCGCTGCCAGCACCTCGCCGGACGCCTTGCGGGTCGCGACCTCCTTGCCGGCCTCGAAGACCGGCAGCGCGTCGGTCCAGCCGTCCGGCAGGGTGCGGGTCGCCATCCGGTCGAGCAGGGCGGCGCCGTCGGCGTTGCCCTCGCGCCAGGCGCGGTACGACTCGTCCCACTCGCGACGGAGCGCGGCGCCGCGGTCGACGACCTCGCGGGCGTGGGCGAGGACGTCGTCGTGCACCTCGAAGGTCTGCTCCGGGTCGAAGCCCAGCACCTGCTTGACGGCCGCGAGCTCCTCGTCGCCGAGCGCCGAGCCGTGGATCTTGCCGGTGTTCTGCTTGTTCGGCGCCGGCCAGCCGATGATCGTGCGCAGCGCGATGATCGACGGCCTGCCGGTCTCGGCGCGAGCGGCCTCGAGCGCGGCGGCCAGGGCGTCGACGTCCTCGTGGTACTCGCCGCCCTCGGCGTGCTTGTCGTCGCCGCGGGCCGTCCAGTCGACCTCCTGGGTGTGCCAGCCGTACGCGCGGTAGCGGGCGAGCACGTCCTCGGTGAAGGCGATGTCGGTGTCGTCCTCGATCGAGATGTTGTTCATGTCGTAGACGACGACGAGGTTGCCGAGCTGCTGGTGGCCGGCGATCGACGAGGCCTCGGAGGTCACGCCCTCCTGGAGGTCGCCGTCGGAGGCGAGCACCCAGATGGTGTGGTCGAACGGGCTGGTGCCGGGCGCGGCGTCCGGGTCGAGCAGGCCGCGCTCGCGACGCGCCGCCATCGCCATCCCGACCGCGGACGCCAGGCCCTGGCCGAGCGGGCCGGTGGTCATCTCGACGCCGGGGGTGTGGTGGTACTCGGGGTGGCCGGGGGTCTGGGAGCCCCACGTGCGCAGCGCCTTGAGGTCGTCGAGCGAGAGGGGGTAGCCCGACAGGTACAGCTGGATGTAGAGCGTGAGGCTCGAGTGCCCGCACGACAGCACGAACCGGTCGCGTCCGACCCACTGCGGGTCGGACGGGTCGTGGCGCAGGAAGCGCTGGAAGAGCAGGTAGGCGGCCGGGGCCAGGCTCATCGCCGTGCCGGGGTGGCCGTTGCCCACCTTCTGCACGGCGTCGGCGGCCAGGACGCGCACGGTGTCGACCGCGCGCTTGTCCAGGTCGGTCCAGGTGAGGGGCTCGGACGGGGCAGGGGTCGCAGCGTTCACGTCCCAACCCTAGTCCCGGGCCCGCGACCACGCCGCTCGCGCGGTGCCGCCGCCGGACGGGGGAGCCGGGGCCGTAGGATGAGGGCGCTGCGGGCCGGTCCGCCGACCGCCACCCGCCGTCCAGCTCCCGACCCCACGACGTGCGCCGTGCCCCGGTGCGCCCCAGCGGAAGAGGCCGTGTGACCGCGCTCGACCCCACGCACCCGTCCCGTCCGTCGGGTGCGTCCGGGAGCCCGCAGGCGCCTGCGGGCCGACCGCGGCGCTCGAAGGCGGCCGCGTACGTGGCCCTCACCAAGCCGCGGGTCATCGAGCTGCTCCTGGTCACCACGGTGCCGACGATGTTCCTCGCCCAGGGCGGGTTCCCGTCGCCGTGGCTGGTCATCGCCACCCTGGTCGGCGGCACCCTCGCCGCCGGCAGCGCGAACGCGATCAACATGTACCTCGACCAGGACATCGACCGGGTCATGCAGCGCACCCAGGGCCGCCCGCTCGTCACCGGCGAGCTCACCGGCCGGCAGGCGATCGTCTTCGGCTCCGGCCTCGGCGTCGTCGCCACGCTGTGGCTCGGCCTGCTCGTCAACTGGCTGTCGGCGGCCCTCGCGCTCGGCGCGATCCTGTTCTACGTCTTCGTCTACACCCTCGGGCTGAAGCGCCGCACGCCGCAGAACATCGTCTGGGGCGGCGCGGCCGGCTGCATGCCGGTGCTCATCGGCTGGTCGGCCGTCACGAACTCGGTGTCGTGGGCGGCGGTCGTGCTGTTCGGCGTGATCTTCCTGTGGACCCCGCCGCACTACTGGCCGCTGTCGATGCGCTTCGGCGCCGACTACAGCGCCGTCGACGTCCCGATGCTCGGCGCGGTCGAGCGCCCCGAGGTCGTGGCCCGCCGCATCGTCGCCTACTCGTGGGCGATGGTGGCGTGCTCGCTGCTGCTGGTCCCGATCGCGCCCACCGGCCCGCTCTACGCGGTCGCCGCGGTGCTGCTCGGCGGCTGGTTCCTCGTCGAGTCGCACCTGCTCGCGCGCCGCTCGCGCGGCACCGGCCGCGAGGACGCCGGCGGCCGCCAGGTCGGCGCCATGCGCGTCTTCCACGTCTCCATCACGTACCTGACGCTGCTGTTCGTCGCCGTGGGTGTGGACCCGTTCGTCCGGTTCTGACGGCCTGACGCCGTCGCTCGGACGAAGGGTCGGGCGCACGGCCCCCTCGGAGGGGTCTCTGTTCCGGGTCTTCGCCGAAGGCTGCACCGTCCGACCCCCGAGAGGGGGTCCGGGCGTGCAGCCTTCCCCGCTTCAGACCTCGGTCGGGTGGCCGGCGCGCTCGCGCAGCGCGGACAGGGCCAGCGTGAGCGCCACGACCAGCAGGCTGGCGCCGAGCATGTGGACGAGCACGAGCGCCTCGGGCAGGTCGGTGGCGTACTGCACGTAGCCGACCAGGCCCTGCGCGAGCGTGACGCCGAGCAGCCAGCCGGCGCGGCGACGCGCGCGCTCGGGGGCGTGCGTGACGCGCAGGGCGACGACGAGCCCGACGACCAGGCCCACGAACAGCAGCACCGAGTCGGCGTGGAGCCACGAGATGGTGCGCGGGTCGAGGGCGAACCGGGCGGGCTCGTCGGCGTCGCCGGAGTGCGGGCCCGAGCCGGTGACGACGGTGCCGAGCACCAGCACCGCCGCGGCCACGACGACCAGCGCCGTGCCGAGCAGCAGCACCTCGCGGGGGACGACCGCCCGAGCCGGGCCGTCGGGCTGCTGCAGCCGCTGCAGGAGCAGCACCGACACCGCGATCAGCGTCATCGACACCAGGAAGTGCGCGGCGACCGTGGCAGGGTGCAGGCCGGTGAGCACCGTGACGCCGCCGAGCACCGCCTGCACGACGGTGAGCACCAGCGGCAGCGCGCCGAGCACGAGCAGCCCGCGCGGACGGCCGCGCCGCACCAGCAGCACCGTGACGACGAGCGCCGCCAGCGCGGCCAGGCCGACGACGCCGGTGAGGGTGCGGTTGCCGAACTCGATGTACTTGTGGAACCCCTCGGCCTGCTCGACGGTCGGCACGTACGAGCCGGGGACGCACTCGGGCCAGGTCGGGCAGCCGAGGCCGGAGCCGGTGAGCCGCACCAGGCCGCCGGTGACGACGATCAGCACCTGCACGACGACGTTGACCAGCAGGGCGACCCGCATCCAGCGCGTCGGCAGCGGGGTCGACGCGGACGGGGCGGGCGCCGGGTCGGTCGCCGCGGGCACGGAGGGGGTGGTGGTCGCCACCGTCCCAGGGTAGGTGCCGCCGCCGGGCTCGCCGTCGCCGGTCAGTCCCAGCGGAACCAGCGGCGCGCGGCGGCTGCGGCGACGACCGCCCAGACCGCCAGCACCACGAGGTCGCGCACGGGGAGCGCACCCTCCGCCAGGGCGGCGCGCAGGCCGTCGCCCAGGGCGCCGGACGGCAGCCACACCACGACCACCGCCAGCGGCCCGGCCGACGCCGACGGCAGCAGCACCCCGCCGCCGGCCACGAGCAGCACCCAGACCAGGTTCGCGACGGCCAGCACGCCCTCCGCGCGCACCGTGCCGCCCAGCAGCAGGCCGAGCGCCGTGAGCGCCGCGGCGCCGAGCACCAGCACCGGCAGCGCGGCGAGCAGCCCGGCCGTGGCGGGACGCCACCCGAGCGCGAGACCGGCCCCGCCGAGGACGAGGAGCTGCACGAGCAGGACGAGCACCACGGCACCGGCGCGCCCGGCCACGAGACCGCCGCGGCCGAGCGGCGTCGTCCCGAGCAGGCGCAGCACGCCGTACCGGCGGTCGAAGGCGACGGCGATCGCCTGGCTCGTGAACGCCGTCGAGAGCACGGCCACGGCGAGCACCCCCGGCACCACGACGTCGAGGCGGGTCGCCCCGGCGGGGACGTCCAGCGGGACGACCGACGTGCGCGCCAGCGCGACCAGGGCCAGCAGGGGCAGCACGAGGGTGAGCAGCAGCTGCTCGCCGTTCGCGAGCACCGCGACGGTCTCGCGGCGCACCTGCGCGGCCAGCCGCGCGGGGGCCGGTGCCGGGGTCGGGACCGCGCTCACCGCAGCTCCCGCCCGGTCAGCTCGAGGAACAGGTCCTCGAGGTCGCCGCCGCCGACCTGCAGCCCGCCGGGCATCACGCCCTGGTTCGCGCACCAGGCGGTGAGGGTGGCGAGCACCGACGGGTCGATCTCGCCGCTGACCCGCCAGCCGCCGCCGGGCTCGCCGGCGAGGGTGACGGTCTCGGGCAGGGCCCGCCGCAGCCCGGAGACGTCGATGCCGGGCGGTGTGGCGAACCGCACGCTCTGACCGCGGCCGGCGAGCAGCTCGGCGGGGGAGCCGGCGGCCAGCACCCGGCCGTGGTCGACGATGACGACGTGCGCCGCGGCCCGCGCGGCCTCGTCGAGGTCGTGGGTGGTGAGCACGACGGCGACGTCGTCGGCCACGAGGTCCTCGACCACCTCGCGCACCACGAGCCGCGCCTGCGGGTCGAGGCCGGCGGTCGGCTCGTCGAGGAACACCACCCGCGGACGTCCGACCAGCGCCGCGGCCAGCGCGAGGCGCTGGCGCTGGCCCCCGGACAGCCGGCGCACCGCCGTGCGCGCGAACGCGTCGATGCCGAGCCGGGCCGCGAGGGCGTCGACCTCGGCGAGGTGGCGGTGCAGCGCGGCCAGGTGCCGGAGCACGCCCAGCGGTCGGGCGGAGGCCAGCAGGCCGCCGTCCTGGAGCAGGCCCTCGACCGCGGCGCGGTGGCCGGGGCCGGCGCGCCACGGGTCGGTGCCGAGCACGCGGACGGTGCCGCCGTCGAGCCGGCGCAGGCCCACGGCGCACTCGACCAGGGTGGTCTTGCCGGCGCCGTTCGGGCCGAGCAGGGCCGTGACCTCGCCGGCGCGGGCGAGCAGGTCGACGCCGTCCAGGGCGGTGGTGGCGCCGTAGGTCCGGCGGGCGCCCACCACCTCGACCGCCGCCTCGACCACGGCCCCAGCGTAGGTGCGCCCCCGGCGCCCTCCGGAGGCCGGTCCGGACCGGGCCCTCGCCGGGTAAGGGTGACCTTCGTGGCGCGGCCCCGACCAATAAGTGCACGATGGTGTTGTGGAAATCGACGGCACCCGCACCCGGGTCGCCCGCCTGGTGGGCCAGGAGGGACCGATCACGGTCTCCTGCCTCGCCGAGCGGCTCGGGCTGACGCCTGCCGCCGTCCGCCGCCACCTCGACGCCATGCTCGTCGGTGGCGTGGTCGAGGCTCGCGAGATCGCCGCCGTCGGCGCCGGTCGCCGGGGAAGAGGGCGGCCCGCCAAGGCGTTCGTCCTGACGGAGGCGGGGCACACCTCGCTGTCGTCGGACTACGACGACCTCGCGGTGCAGGCGCTGCGCTTCCTGGCCGACGAGCACGGGCGCTCGGCGGTCGAGCAGTTCGCCACCCGCCGGTTCGCCGACCTCGAGCGCCGGGTCGCCCCGGCCGTCGAGGGGGCGGGGCAGGACCGCCAGGCCCGGGCCCGCGCCCTGGCCGCCGCCCTCAACGACGAGGGGTACGCCGCGAGCACCAGGCCGCTGGCCACCGGCACCGCCCAGCAGGCGGTCCAGCTCTGCCAGGGCCACTGCCCGGTGCAGCACGCGGCCGCGGAGTTCCCCGAGCTGTGCGAGGCGGAGACGAAGGTCTTCGCCCGGCTGCTCGGCACCGACGTGCGCCGCCTCGCGACGCTCGCCCACGGCGACCACGTCTGCACCACGCACGTGCCCGACCGCCAGACCGAGCAGCAGCAGCACGACCCGCAGACCGAGACCGAGACCGCACCCACCGCACAGTCCGGGAGGACCGCCCGATGAGCACCCCCACGCAGCCGATGAACGACATCGAGGCCCGCAACCCCGAGCTCGCCGGCCTCGGCACCTACGAGTACGGCTGGGCCGACTCCGACACCGCCGGCGCGACCGCTCGTCGCGGCCTGAACGAGGACGTCGTCCGCGACATCTCGGCCCGCAAGAACGAGCCCGAGTGGATGCTGAAGACCCGCCTGAAGGGCCTGAAGCTGTTCGGCAAGAAGCCGATGCCCACCTGGGGCAGCGACCTCACCGGCATCGACTTCGACAACATCAAGTACTTCGTGAAGTCGACCGAGAAGCAGGCCGCCTCGTGGGAGGACCTGCCCGAGGACATCAAGAACACCTACGACCGCCTCGGCATCCCCGAGGCCGAGAAGCAGCGCCTCGTCGCCGGTGTCGCCGCGCAGTACGAGTCCGAGGTCGTGTACCACCAGATCCAGGAGGACCTGGAGGCGCAGGGCGTCATCTTCGTCGACACCGACACCGGCCTGCGCGAGTACCCGGAGCTCTTCCAGGAGTACTTCGGCACCGTGATCCCGACCGGCGACAACAAGTTCGCCGCGCTGAACACGGCCGTCTGGTCGGGCGGCTCGTTCATCTACGTGCCGAAGGGCGTGCACGTCGAGATCCCGCTGCAGGCCTACTTCCGGATCAACACCGAGAACATGGGCCAGTTCGAGCGGACGCTGATCATCGCCGACGAGGGCTCGTACGTGCACTACGTCGAGGGCTGCACCGCGCCGATCTACAAGTCCGACTCGCTGCACTCGGCGGTCGTCGAGATCGTGGTGAAGAAGAACGCCCGGGTGCGGTACACGACCATCCAGAACTGGTCGAACAACGTCTACAACCTGGTGACCAAGCGCGCGACGGCCGAGGCCGGCGCGACCATGGAGTGGGTCGACGGCAACATCGGCTCGAAGGTGACCATGAAGTACCCGGCGATCTACCTCATGGGTGAGCACGCCAAGGGCGAGACGCTGTCGATCGCGTTCTCCGGCGAGGGCCAGCACCAGGACGCCGGCGCCAAGATGGTGCACGCGGCGCCGCACACCTCGTCGTCGATCATCAGCAAGTCGGTGGCGCGCGGCGGTGGCCGCACGTCGTACCGCGGCCTGGTGCAGGTGCTCGAGGGCGCCCACCACTCGGCCTCGACGGTGCGCTGCGACGCCCTGCTGGTCGACACGATCTCCCGGTCCGACACGTACCCCTACGTCGACGTCCGCGAGGACGACGTGTCGATGGGCCACGAGGCCACGGTCTCGAAGGTGAGCGAGGACCAGCTCTTCTACCTGATGTCGCGGGGGATGAGCGAGGACGAGGCGATGGCGATGATCGTGCGCGGGTTCATCGAGCCGATCGCCCGCGAGCTGCCGATGGAGTACGCCCTCGAGCTGAACCGCCTGATCGAGCTGCAGATGGAGGGCGCCGTCGGCTGACGCCGCCGACCGCCCCCGTCCCACCCGAGAACGACCGCAGGAGAACGCCATCACCACCCAGACCGTCCCCCAGCACGGCCTCGTCGAGCACTCGCACGGGCCGGGCTCCACCGCACCCGCGGCCTCGCGCGCCGAGCGCCGCCGCTCGTTCGACGTCGCCGACTTCCCGGTGCCCAGCGGCCGCGAGGAGGAGTGGCGCTTCACGCCGCTCGACGTCGTCACGGCCGCCCTGACCGAGGAGCCCACCGACGACCGCGGCGACGACCTCGCGGCGCGCTACGACGTCGAGGCCCCCGAGGGCGTCCGCACCGGCACGCTGGCCGCCGGGCAGGCCCCTCGCGGCACGGTGCTCGTCCCGGCCGACCGCGCGGCGGTCGTCGCGCACGCCGGCACGACCGACGCGCTGCACGTGCACGTCCCGGCCGACACCGAGCTCACCGAGCCGGTGCGCGTGCAGGTGACGGGCACGGCCGGCCGCCGCCAGAACGCCCACTACGTGGTCGAGGCCGGCCGCCACTCGCGCGCCGTCGTCGTGCTCGACCACAGCGGCTCCGGCGTGCACACCGGCAACCTCGAGGTCGTCGTCGGCGACGGCGCCGAGCTGACGGTCGTCAGCGTGCAGCAGTGGGACGACGACGCCGTGCACCTGGGGCAGCACGACGCCCGGGTGGGGCGCGACGCCCGCTACAAGCACGTCGCCGTCACCCTCGGCGGGCGCGCGGTGCGGCTCAACGTGAACGCCGCGTACGACGGGCCCGGGGGAGAGGCGACGCTGCTCGGCGTCTACTTCGCCGACGCCGGCCAGCACCTCGAGCACCGCTCGTTCGTCGACCACGAGGCGCCGCGCTGCAAGAGCGTCGTCACGTACAAGGGCGCGCTGCAGGGCGAGACCGCTCGCACCGTCTGGGTCGGCGACGTGCTGATCCGGGCCGCGGCCGAGGGCACCGACACCTACGAGCTCAACCGCAACCTGGTGCTCACCGACGGCGCCCGCGCCGACTCGGTGCCGAACCTCGAGATCGAGACCGGCGAGATCGAGGGGGCCGGGCACGCCTCGGCCACCGGCCGGTTCGACGACGAGCAGCTGTTCTACCTGCAGGCGCGGGGCATCCCGGCCGACCAGGCGCGCCGCCTGGTCGTGCGCGGCTTCTTCGCCGACGTCGTGCAGCAGATCGGCGTGCCCGACCTGCAGGAGCGGCTGATGCAGGCGATCGACGACGAGCTGGCGTTGTCGATGGGCGCGCCGGCCGGCTCGGTCGAGGCCGCGGTCGACGCCGTCGTCGGCGAGGCCACCCCGGAGGTCGCCGCGGGGGCCGACCGATGACGATGCAGCGCGCATGCTCGCTGTCCGACCTCGGGGCGGACGGCGTGTTCGGCACCGAGGTCGACAACGTGCCGGTGGCCGTCGTCCGCGACGAGGACGGCGAGCTGCACGCGGTCAACAACGTGTGCTCGCACCAGTACGTCCTGCTGAGCGAGGGCGAGGTCGACGGCTGCACCCTGGAGTGCTGGCTGCACGGCTCGCGCTTCGACCTGCGCACGGGGCAGCCGTCCGGGCTGCCCGCCACCCGCCCGATCGACGTCTACCCGCTGCGCGTGGAGGGCGACGACGTCCTCGTCGACGTGAGCGCACCCCTGACCACCACCTCGACCGGGGCCGACGGCTCCGCCGGCAAGGAGAGCTGAGAACCGATGTCCGTCCTGGAGATCAAGGACCTGCACGTCAGCGTGGCCGCCGAGGGCGACGCCACCAAGGAGATCCTCCGCGGTGTCGACCTGACCGTCCGCGCGGGCGAGACGCACGCGATCATGGGCCCGAACGGGTCCGGCAAGTCGACCCTGGCCTACTCGGTCGCGGGGCACCCGAAGTACACCGTCACGGGTGGCTCGGTGACCCTCGACGGCGAGGACGTCCTGGCCATGAGCGTCGACGAGCGCGCCCGCGCCGGCCTCTTCCTCGCCATGCAGTACCCCGTCGAGGTCCCCGGGGTCACCGTGTCGAACTTCCTGCGCACCGCCAAGACCGCGGTCGACGGCGAGGCGCCGAACCTGCGGCATTGGATCAAGGACGTCCGCACCGCGATGACCGACCTGAAGATGGACCCGGCCTTCGCCGAGCGCAACGTCAACGAGGGCTTCTCCGGCGGTGAGAAGAAGCGGCACGAGATCCTGCAGCTCGAGCTGCTGCAGCCGCGCATCGCGATCCTCGACGAGACCGACTCCGGCCTCGACGTCGACGCGCTCAAGGTCGTGTCCGAGGGCGTGAACCGGGTGCGTTCGGGCGGTGACGTCGGCGTCCTGCTCATCACGCACTACACCCGCATCCTGCGGTACATCTCGCCCGACTTCGTGCACGTCTTCGTCGACGGCCGCATCGCCGACCAGGGTGGCGCCGAGCTGGCCGACGAGCTCGAGGAGCACGGCTACGACCGCTTCCTCCCGGCGGCGAAGGCCTGATCCAGCCGTGACCCCCTCGGCCGCAGGCGGACTCGACGTCGAGCTGGTGCGCAAGGACTTCCCGATCCTCGCGCGCCGGCTCGCCGACGACCGCCGGCTGGTCTACCTCGACAGCGCCAACACCTCGCAGAAGCCGCAGGTGGTGCTCGACGCGATCCAGGACCACCTCGAGAGCCACAACGCCAACGTGGCGCGCGCGGTGCACCAGCTCGGCGCCGAGGCGACCGCAGCCTACGAGGGCGCACGCGGCGACGTCGCGACGTTCGTCGGCGCCGCGCGTCCGGAGGAGGTCGTGTTCACCAAGAACGCCTCCGAGGCGCTGAACCTCGTGGCGCGGGTGCTCGGCGACAGCCGGGGCCTGCACGGTGTCGGCGAGGGCGACGAGGTGCTCGTCACCGAGCTCGAGCACCACTCGAACCTGGTGCCGTGGCAGCAGCTGTGCGAGCGCACCGGTGCCCGGCTGCGCTGGTTCGGACTCACCGACGAGGGCCGGCTCGACCTGTCCGAGATCGACACGCTGATCACCGAGCGCACGCGCGTGGTGTCGCTCGCGTGGGTGTCGAACTCGCTCGGGACGGTGACGCCGGTCGCCGAGATCGCCCGCCGCGCCCACGAGGTCGGCGCCCTCGTGGTCGTCGACGCGTCCCAGGCGGTACCGCACCTGCCGGTCGACGTGCAGTCGCTGGGTGCCGACCTGGTCGCCTTCACCGGGCACAAGATGCTGGGGCCCACCGGCATCGGCGTGCTCTGGGGTCGCTACGACCTGCTCGCCGAGCTGCCGCCGTTCCTCGGCGGCGGCGAGATGATCGAGACCGTGACGATGGCCGGTGCCACCTACGCCGCCCCGCCGCACCGGTTCGAGGCCGGTACGCCGCCGATCGCCGAGGCGGTCGGCCTCGGCTCGGCCGCGCGCTACCTCGCCGAGCTCGGCATGGACGCCGTCGCGGCGCACGAGCAGGCCGTCACGGCCTACGCGCTGGCCGGCCTGGCCACCGTGCCCGGCCTGACCGTGATGGGACCCACCGAGGTGCGCGACGGGCTGCCGGTCGACCGCGGCGGCGCCATCTCGTTCGAGCTCGCCGGCGTGCACCCGCACGACGTCGCGCAGGTGCTCGACTCGCTCGGCATCGCGGTGCGCGCCGGCCACCACTGCGCCAAGCCCGTGCACCAGCGGTTCGGCGTGCAGTCGAGCACCCGGATGTCGTCGTACCTGTACACGACCACCGCCGAGATCGACGCCCTCGTCGACGGTCTCGGCCGGGTGCGGGCGTTCTTCGGGGTGACGTGATGGACGTCCAGCAGCTGTACCAGCAGGTCATCCTCGACCACTCCAAGGCGCCGCACGGCGCCGGTCTGCGCGAGCCGTACGCCACCGAGGTGCGGCACGTGAACCCGACCTGCGGCGACGAGATCACGCTGCGGGTCCAGGTCGACGACGGGATCGTCACCGACGTCTCGTACGAGCCGCTCGGCTGCTCGATCTCGGTCGCGTCCGCCTCGGTCATGGCCGAGACCGTCACCGGGCAGCCCGTCGACGACGCCCTGCAGGCATACGACCGCGTGCTCGAGCTGTTGCAGAGCAAGGGGCAGGGCGAGCCCGACCCCGAGGTGCTCGGCGACGCCGTCGCCTTCGCCGGGGTCGCCCGCTTCCCCGCCCGGGTCAAGTGCGCGCTGCTCGGCTGGGCGGCGATGCGCGACGCCGTCCTCACGACGACCACGAGCGACTCCACCACCACCACGGAGGTCCACCGATGAGCACCACCGCCGAGAGCAGCCCGGCCCAGCCGACGCCGGCCAACGCCGCCGACGTCGAGGAGGCGATGCGCGACGTCGTCGACCCCGAGCTGGGCATCAACGTCGTCGACCTCGGCCTGGTGTACGGCGTCACCGTCGACCAGCACAACCACGCCGTGCTCGACATGACGCTCACGTCCGCGGCCTGCCCGCTCACCGACGTGATCGAGGACCAGACCGCCCAGGCCCTCGACGGGCTCGTCACCGGCCACCGGATCAACTGGGTCTGGATGCCGCCGTGGGGCCCCGACAAGATCACCGACGACGGCAAGGAGATGCTGCGCGCGCTCGGCTTCAACGTCTGAGCACGACCGGCACCCCGTGACCGGCACCCACCGGCTCCTCGAGGTCGACGCCCACCGCCTGCCGCGCTGGGTCGCCGGCTTCGGCGACCGCCACGGCGCCGTCACCGCCTCGACCGAGGGCGAGACCCTGCGGCTCGAGGCGGCCGACGGCGCCGTCGCCGTCCTCGGGGCGCCCTTCGGCGGCACCCCGCCCGCCGACCTCGACGCCGGCACGGCCTGGCTCGTCGAGCAGACCTCGCGCGAGCGCGCCGCGGCCGTCCTGCTGGTGCGGCGAGGCGGGTACGCGGTCGGCACGGCCACCGGCGGCGACCTGACCGCGCACAAGGTGGGCAGCCGCTACGTGCAGGGCCGCACGGCCGCGGGTGGCTGGTCCCAGCAGCGCTTCGCCCGGCGTCGCGCCGGCCAGGCGGCCGGCATCGGCGACGCCGTCGTCGACGCCGGCGTCGCCACCTGGTCGCAGAC